>JAFDAP010000452.1 GCA_019313765.1 Deltaproteobacteria bacterium
GTTTCCTGTTTAGCGTCTAATCTATTGGCATTGAACCGTCATCGCTTGTCACAAGATTGGCAAGATCTATACCACCATCCGGTTTATCTGCTTGAAACCTTTGTTGACACAGAGCGATACCTCGGCACCTGTTACAAGGCGGATAATTGGATCTGTGTGGGGCAAACAACTGGTCAGGGCAAACTCAGCAAATCGTGCCAACCACTACTTTCCAAAAAGGCTGTTTATGTCTATCCCTTGACTAAAAACTTTCGCCGGGAGTTATGTCATGACGCATGATGAAGCATTGGCCTTGTATAATGCCGGACCGAAAGTTGTAGCCAAAATTCTGTGTGATTTAAGCAGCACTATTGAATCTCTGCAAGAGCAGATAAAAGCCCTGGAGGTCAAGGTTGCCAAACTTTCAAAGAACTCATCCAATTCCAGCAAACCTCCTTCTTCCGATGACATTACAAAGCCCAAGTCCAAAAAGAAAAGGGTAAGCGTAAAGCCGGGGGACAGCCAGGCCATGAGAGACATGAGCGGCCTTTATTTTCTGAAGAGGAAGTTGACAAGTTTCATCCCTACATATTGACCTCTTGTCCGGACTGCCACGGCGAAGTCAGCATTATGGATGGAAAACCTCGTATCATTCAGCAAGTTGAATTGATTGAAGTCCCGTTGATCAGAGAAGAACATCGCTCATATCCGGTATGGTGCCCAAAATGTCACGAGGATATCTGCGTAAAGTAATAGAGAAAGTATCTCTGTCTCTCGAAGCTCCATACAACGAATTGCTCGATCGTCTCCCTTTGGAGACAATAGTAAATGTAGACGAAACTGGGCACAAGGAAAACGGAGATAAATTTTGGACGTGGGTTTTCAGGGCCGAGCTGTATGTGCTATTCAAAATTGACAAATCCCGTGGCTCAAAGGTTTTGATTGATGTCCTGGGCAAAGAGTTCAATGGAGTGCTGGGTTGCGATTATTTTTCAGCGTATAGAAAGTACATGAAGGATTTTAGCGTCTCCATACAGTTTTGCATTGCCCATTTGATTCGGGATATCCGATTCCTGACTACCTTGACCGACCCGGAAACAAAGGCCTACGGTCAAAAGCTCCTTAGTGAAGTCAAGAACATGTTTAAAGTCATTCATGACCGTGACAGTATGCCGCCACGAACCTTTATGACTGCACTTGAGAATGCCAAACAGAAAATCACCAAGGCAGCTTTAAACGATGTTCCAAGCAGAATGAACAAAAAGGGGAAAGAGGAAAAAAGGGAAGCCCAAAACATGGCCAATCGCTTTCGTCGTCATGGAAAGGCCTACTTTGAATTTATCACAACCCCGGGCATAGGTCCCACCAATAATGTTGCCGAACAAGCTATACGGTTTGTGGTGATAGATCGTCATGTAACCCAGGGCACACGCAGTGTAAAGGGCAGACAAAGCAATGAACGCTTATGGACTGTTATAGCCACATGCTCTCTGCAAGGTCGATCAGCTTTCAATTTCATACTGGAGTCGGTCAAGGCTTATTTTCATGATCAACCCGCCCCTTCACTACTATTCGATTCATCGTAACAATCATCTGCCCGATCAGTTTTACCTTTATTATCTCACAACTCATGTGCTAACATTACCCATACGTTCTAGCTGAACAAAAGTATCTATGAGATCAGTAGAAGCCGTGAACGGTTACAAGCCGTGAACGGTTACACAAAAAGGTGCAAAATTCACAGAAACTGAAATCGAAATGTAATAGCAAATAAACAACATAGATTTTTTCAACGGGTACACCGCAATAGTTAACACCTCTTTTCAAGACGCCTATACATATCGGCTTCACGCCTGAGCGTCTCGATTACTGCAGGATTTTTAGGTCCACAGATCCTCATGCATTCGCGAAAAAGCTCCCGTGCAAATGGCATCATCACCTGAAACTCGTGATAAGAGATAGCCCGGTCTTTCCTCAGCACATTCATGGCCAGAGCAACTGGTCTCCATGAACTTCTGTCATAAGCTTCAACTGCCATTTTTACTGCTTCGGGTTTGCAAAGTGGAAGCAGGCCCTTTGTAGGTAATGTCACATAAAGCATTCTTGAGATTACTCTCGCCAGAATATCTCCGGAAAAATGCCCCATGCATCTGCCATTTTGTGTGCATAGCCCTTCTGGCCCGTGATCCACCGACATCTCACGCTTCAAATGGATTGCACACCGGTAATACATCCACACGATCCACTGCGTAAAGGCCAGGATTGAAGCCTCTTTAGTTGGCCATTTGGCATAGGGTCTGGAAAGAAGTGTTTTGAACCAACCGTCATCCCGGATGACCACACCGTGGCGGGCCGCATGGGCCAAAGGCGTCGATAGTTCAAAAACATGCTCAATGCCCTTCTCGTCAAAATCTACGATCTGAATTTCAACAGGGTCTTCATTCTCCATGGCCTGTTTGAGATTTAGCTTAGAATCGAATAGAATCTTACGAATCTTGTCAACCTGTTCCCCCTTTTTCAGTAATACCAAAAAGTCAACATCGGAATGAGATCCAGCCTGGCCCAAGGCGTAGCTGCCAAATAATACCAGACTGTGTACCCATTCTCTGTATGTATCAAAATATGCCTTGATTTCCTGTATGGCCCATCGGGCCACATCAGAATCGGCGCCTAATCCCGCCTTTCGAGCAAATGATCCAGGACGGCTGTTTTGTTTTCGATTTTCATTCAAAACGGTCCTCAGCGGTAACACCATTTTCGACTAAATCCGCATTTTCTCTTTTCGTCTTTATGTACCATATTAAGGATCATCAAACAGGCTTAATTGCCCATCCTGATCCTTTCTCTTGTCCCTGGCAATCTTTCGGTTGATCTCTGCTCGTCGGGCCTTTTCCTTCTCAGTCTTTCGTTCTTTTAGCCGCTTCTGTTCAGCCATATATTCCTGAAACTCTTTTTCTTCTTTCTCGTCGGCAAATTCAACCACTATCTCGGGTTTAGGCAATATACTCTTTGGAATTACCAAACCATTTGGAAGTTCGACCAATGTCAGTGCGTCTGAGATTTCGGGGCTGCAATAACCTTGAGCACCAATCCCAAGATTGCAGGCCTTTTCAATCTGAGTAGCTTTGTTGCCGATGGTCGATTTCTTGGTGCCAAAGAAATCGCAGATTGTATCGGCTGAAAGAAACAATGCATTTTCCGGATCAAACAGAAAATTGAGGCGGGCGATGACATAGATAATTGAGGCCGCCCATATTTCCTTCTTTCCTCGTATCATTGAGATCTTCCGCTTCCGGCCCAGGGTATCGCATAACCGCAGGGCATAGCTCTGTAAATCCCCGTTCAAGTGTTCAACGCAAAAGGAAACCACCAATGCCTCGATTTCCTTTAATCGTTCATCTCTTGCTGCTTTTTCCATTGTGATCCTCTGATGTTTTTTTCAACCTTTTCACAAGTTCTTTGCCAAGCGTACGGCACTGTTCTTTCGCCTCGTCGCCAGTTGGCCTCCTGCTCTCAACTGTCTCGCCCACCTGCTCAAAAAATTTGCCTGCGAGGTATTCAAAAGGCTCTCTCCCTCTCCCACCACCGCCATGGGAAAAGAAAAGCACGGCTGGCTTTCCCTTAACAGATTCGCCTGATTTGTCCCACAGATAAATATCATCGAAAAATGTCTTGATCGTGCCAGCGATATAAGAGAAATAATCAGGCGTCCCGAGTGCTACCCCATCGGCAGCAAGGAATTCATCGAGTGTTATGCGTCGCTCGTTTGTGCTGATAATCTCGACTTCCGCTCCAGCCTCTCGAATTCCCTCCTCAAGCGCTTCCGCAAGTGTCTTCGTGTCTCCGAACTGCTGACTGTGATAAATAACTATAACTTTTGGCATTATCCTCTCCTTTCATAATCCTTGATTCCCACGATCATTTTCCTATGTGTTTTATTATTTATCTACTGTTTTTCAATAGACAATCGTCAATAGTCAAGCTTCAATCCAATTATGCTGGCCGTGTTGAGTTATTTAACTATTTAAAGGCGCATCCATGTGTCAAGAGTGAAGACGCGACCCCCCTTTCTTTTCAACAGATCACGGTAGGAATGCCGATTACTCGGCACCCCCCGTTCAGATCCCAGCGTGCACTGCTAATGCACTGGGCTCCTGCTTCAAGTATTGACGCGCATGCGTTGCAATGGATAAG
>JAFDAP010000453.1 GCA_019313765.1 Deltaproteobacteria bacterium
ATACCGTCGTCAAGAAACTCGGTGTGGCTTTTTTCCATCTCTATATTCATGGAAACGAGACCAAAGCTGGCCGTAATATAGATTGGATTAGCGCCGATTCGAAAACAGTGTTTGGCAATGAGTTCCCTTAAACGATTAGCAACCGATTGGGCGGTTTCGGCCATACTATGGGTAAGCATTATGACAAACTGCTGACCGTCGTAACGGGAAGCCACATCTGTTTTTCGGGCATGTTTTTTTAGAAATGAGCCCACTTCAGCCAAAATGGCATCACCAGTGTGATGCCCGTATAAATGATTAATGCCCTTGAAATTATCAAGGTCCATGACCAGAAGAGAGAGTGGCGTTTTGTATCTGTGCGATCTGGCAATTTCCTTTTTAAGCATGTCTATAAAATGAGAGCGCGTATAAAGCCCTGTCAATGTGTCTAAGGTAGTAACACCAAGAAAATTTTCCGTAAGGTTTTCCAACCGATCGCACAGGACGGTCATCAGGTTGAAGAAAAATTTCTGGGCCGTTGGGGGATAAAGCCAGTGAAGCCTTTTGACCATCTTGTCGTTGATTTGCAGGAGCTCTGAAGGCGTTGTCGAGATTACCGTGGCAGACCTCTCACACGACCGAATCATGCCCATCTCTCCAACCACGTCCCCGGCCTTCAGTCTGCTTATGAGCTGTTTTGCGCCATCAGCATTGTCGGTGGAGGACTCATCTATGACCTTTACAACCTCAAGCTCTCCGGAAATGACGGCGTACATGGAGTCGCTCACCTCGCCCTTTCTGAAAAGGGTTTCTCCGCCTTTGTACTGCTTTAAGGCGCCGGCCATCAAAATGTAGTGAACCTGTGTGCGGGACAGGCCATCGAAAAGAGGGATACCTTTTTGGGGGTCCTTTCCGAGTCTTAGTCTTAACATATCCCAGACCGTTATCAGTTCCACATGGAGCATCAAAGAAGGAAGGAGAATAAGGTCTGCTACAAGGGCCGAAAACATGGTGACAACCATCATTAACCCAAATACGGCCGTGGGCCTGAAACTGGAAAACATCAATATGGAAAAGCCGATACTGACGGTCAGAGTTGTAAAAATGATGGGTTTCCCTATCCTGTTGATGGTGTCCTTAAGTGCCCTGTTTTTGTCCAGGTCTTTCTTGAATTCTCTATTATACCTGACAAGGTAATGAATGGTGTCATCGACCGCCAGACCTATGGCCACACTGGCGATTAGGCTGGTTGCAACGGAGAGGGGAATGCCAAGCCATCCCATGAGGCCGAAATTGACTATAATGGGAAAACAGTTGGGAAGCATTCCTATGAAACCGACTTTATAGGACATGAAGAGCAGAAACATGATTCCAAAGACAAGAATCAGGGTCAGAGAGAGGCTTTTCACCTGGCCCTCGGTGAGCAGTTTACTGCTCTGAGAAATCACTACGCCAAATCCGGTCACTTGAAAGGAAAAGGTCCGGGAAATTCTCGCGCAGGTGTTTTTCTATTTTTTCTTGAGTCGCTAAAATGTCGACCGAGCTTGATATGTGAGTGCGCAGCAGGATGTTCAATTTACTGAAATCTGAATTCATGAATCTTTGTAACATATCGTTGCCCAACATGGTCTTGTAGCTGTTCACGAGCATGCGGATTTCAAAAGGTTCTTCGGGCAGGGCGTAAAATTCTTCATTATGCCGGCTGGTGGCATAGTTGACCAGTTTGAGGTAGTCGACAAAGGAGACCGTCTTATCCACACCGCCTAAAGAGTCGAGAAATATCTGAAGCTCGGCGATTTTTTTCAGATGGCCGGGTTTTTCAAAGTAATCATCTTCCTTGCTGTCAACGACCACGTTTATGGGAAAACTCCCTGCCATATCCCTGTAGATATCGTGGAAATGTCGGGAAATGGAAGTATCTTCCTTGAAAAACCCGACCGGATTGGTTTCGACACGGACCCGGGAAATCCCTATGATCCCTGCCAATGCCACAATGGCGATAAAAGTAAGGGCTGTTTTTTGATGATGGAGATTCAGATTGACAATCCCGGAAAGTATTCGATCAAGAAAGCCGTCTTTAAGCTCCTCATGCCCCGTTTTCTTCTTCGGAAAGGGCAGAAGGGCCATGACAGCAGGAAGAAAAGTAAGAATGATTACGAGCATGCACAGGATACCAAAACAGGAGAAGACAGCAAATTCGCGAATCGCGCTGATCTTGTTGACAAGCAAAGAGCACAAACCGATAACAGTCGTTATGACGGCAAGTGTTGTCGGGAATCCCAGTTGAAGGAAACATCGGAAGGATGCCTCCTTTGGGGAATCTGATCTCTTGATGGATTCAAGATATTCAGGAAAAATATACATGCAATATGCCGTGCCAACAGCGATCAGGAAAATCGGAACAATCATGGTCAGCATGGCTAAAGGCGTTCCTGTCCAGGCCATGAGTCCGAAGGTCCAGATCAGGGCAATAAGCACGGAGCCGGCAGGGATAAGTATCCCTCGCAGGTCCCGGAAAAACACAAAGAGAATGATGGCAATGAGGGCAAAGGTAATGGGAGGCAACCTGAAGAAGTCCTGTCCTGTAAATTTTCCCAGGGCCTTGGATACGATGGGCATGCCGATCTGGTAAAGGGAAAGGGAGGCATTTGTATTATCAATCACCTTTTTTACGGCATCTATGACCTGGTCCTTTTCCTTAACATCCTCAAGTATAAGTGAAAGAACTGTGGTCTTGTTATCTTCGGATATGAGGTTCCTTTGAAGCAGCTTTATTGGGGAGATAATCCTTTTAAAATCTGAAATGCTCCATTTGTCGGTGATATCCATGGCCCTTTTTATGCCCGGCAGGCTTATTACCCTTTTTACTTCCTTGATTCCCGATAATTCTTTTGCCAGCCGTTCGACCTGTTCAAAGGTCTTCGGTTCAAAAATGTGTTCGGCCCTGGCCACCACCAGGATGATTTCTTCGCAACCGAATTCGTTTTTAAATGAATGGTATTGTATTGTTTCGGGCAGATCCTCGATTGCGAGGTCATAGATAGATGTCTGGAAGCGGAGATTGGGGATTTTCCATGCGAAAACAAGCGTGATAAGAAGGATTGCGAAGATGATTTGACGGGGGTGCTCGACAACGTACCTGAGCCAGGATGCCGGATTAGGGATTTTGGGCAGGCGCACCAGTTGCTTCCCCCTTTCAAGTAAAAGAGAGTGAAAAAAAGAACCCTTCACACCTCAGAATGATAGAGGCTGAAGGGTTCTTATGTGCAAATACCTTTACAGAACTTTGATTTTATAGACCTCGTTAGAATCAGGATCTATGACATGGACCGCACAGGCGATACATGGATCAAAGGAGTGAATGGTTCGAAGTATCTCTAAGGGACGTTTCGGATCGGCCACAGGCGTCCCGATCAGAGATTCCTCAACTGGGCCGAGCTTCCCGTTCTTGCAGCGGGGTCCCAGGTTCCAGGTCGAAGGCACTACATACTGATAATTCTTGATCTTTTTGTCTTCGATCCGGATCCAGTGGGCCAGAGAGCCCCTGGCCACGTCGTTAAGCCCTACACCCATCCCGGTTTTGGGCATCTCCCAGGGCTCGTAAGTTTTATTGTCACCCTTTTTCAGTCTGTCCACCAGTTCCATGATCCAGCCTTCCATGGCATCACCAATGACCACGGTTTCGAGCCCGCGTGCCGCGGTTCGGCCAAGGGTGGAGAACAGGGCCGTGACGGGAATGCTCAGTTTCTTTAACGTGTCGTTTACCACGCTCTGAATCGATTTGTGTCCCCTGGCATAGGCAACCAGGACCCTGGCCAGTGGACCGACCTCGCACGGTTCGCCTTCATATCGCGGCGCCTTGATCCAGGAGTATTTGTCCCCGGTATCATAGTCTCCGTGCTGGGGATTGGTCTCTCCGTCATAGGGGTGTTTGGACCCATTTCCCTTGTACCAGGAGTGTGTCACATGCTCGGTGACCTTGGATTCCTCAGCCATCTTAACGCCTTTGAGGTTGCGATTAAAGATAACACCTCGCGGCATAAACAGGCTCT
>JAFDAP010000454.1 GCA_019313765.1 Deltaproteobacteria bacterium
TGGTGGTGGCGGCGGCATAGGCATCAAGGGTTTCAGGATTGGGGAGAGCGGCAGCAACTCAGAAATTAACGTCATTATGTATATTGTTGATTCCAGTACAGGCCAGGTCATGGCCTCTAAAAAGTGTTACGGCAAGGTCTCCAAGAGAGGACTTTCCTTGGGCCTCACCAGAGGAAGTTTTACGGGTGATGTGGGAGGATTCAAAAAAACTAATGCGGGAAAGGCCATGGAAATGGCCGTTAATGAAGGAGTGGCCTTTTTGACGGAAAAACTGGAGGATATCCCCTGGACAGGCACCGTGATCCTGACGAAAAAGGGCAAGGTCTATATCAACCGAGGGGAACGAGAAGGTGTCAGCGTGGGCCAGACCTTTGACGTGGGAAAGGCGGAGGTTTTAAGAGATCCTGACTCCGGAGAGGTCCTTGACCAGAGCATGGATATCATGGGGACGATTCAGGTGGTAAAGGTGAAAAAGAAATTGGCTATCTGCAAGATTATAGAAGGCAGCGGCATTAAAAAAGGCATGACCGTGGCCTTCCCCGAGTAATCGGCTGCGATAAAACGGAATTATGATGAAAACACGAAAGAACCTTTTCATACTGTTTGTGTTTTTCCTGTTCCTTTCCTTTGTATCTGTCCCTGTGATTGGTCAGGATGAAACAGGGAAAGAAGTCATTGCGCTCGGCGTGGCCGATGGCAAGTCTTCCCTGGCCAGGGACGAGGCCTTAAACGATGCCCTCAGAAAGGCCGTGGAACAGGGCGTGGGGACATATGTGACCACGGAATTGACGGTTGAGCAAAAGCGGCTGGTTGAGGACCGCATCTACACGGAAAGCCGCGGGTACATCCGGAGCTACAAGATCCTTAAAGAGGGTGTGACCGAAGGTCTCTATGAGATTAAGATATCCGCCCTCGTGAAAATGGGAAAACTGGCCCATGACCTTAAATCAATCGGGCTGCTCATCCGGAAAAAGCAAAATCCCCGGGTCATGGTGGTGCTTTACAGCAGGGAAGTGGATAGTTCGTACTTAGGTGTGTCCCTCGAAGGCAACCGGAATGCGGAAAACCAGTTGGAGAGCACCCTGATTGAAAAAGGGTTTCAGTTGGTTGATGCCGGCCAGGTGGGCCGCAAGAAAGAACTGGAGGCCCTTCTTTTAAAGGGAGACCCGTCAAGGGCAGGCAGGCTTGCAAGGGACTTTGGCGCAGAGGTCCTGGTCGAGGGAGTTGTAAGGCGAACATTTGTGGATGAGAGGCAGATATTCGGCAGGCCCACGCGCTTTTTTTCAAATGAGATTCGCCTGAAGGCATTGGAGACCGATACGGGAAAAATCCTTTTTTCGGGATACAAGACCAAACCCCCTTCCGGGGCCGGGGCCCTGCTCCCCTTGGAAGAATCTACTGCTGAGTTAGCCGAAGAGATGATAGAAGGGATACTAAAGCAGTGGAGGAAGGATGTTTACCAGGCAGGGACTTATGAGTTGAGCGTATCAGGGGCGTCCTTCAGTGATCTGTCAAGGTTTAAACAGGGCCTTACAAAAATTCGCGGTTTGCGTGATGTAAAGACCCGGAGCTTCCGGTCAGGCCACGCCCTTTTAGAGGTAAAATATCAGGGTCCCCTTGAAGAATTGGCTCAAAAGATAAGTCGGATGAAAAATCCTTGTCCAGAGATTGTCGGATTGCAGTCCAACAGCCTTGAAATAAAGTTCGAGAATTAAACACGAGGATATGGATCGCTCTTCTTTCTTAATTATAACTCTCCTTTTATTCATCACCTCCCCTGCCTGGGCCGTTGATGTCAGGTTCTCGTCCTTTATTGAATCCGCGCCCAGTGGAAAAATAGACTGGGATAACGGCTACTTCTATGGGACAGGTATCGGCTACCCGCACGAAAATGAGGGATCAAAGGCGAGGGCCTTAAAGGTGGCCCAGGCCGGGGCCTTAAGCGCCATCCTCCAGGTTGCAGCGGGGTTACGCGTGGATGATCAGCGTATTTTACAAGACCTTGAAAAGGAAAAAGCGATCATCCAAATAAAGGGGCTTGTCCATTATGAGCCTTACAGCAGGAAGTTTGTTAAGAAAGGTTCCCATCCCTTTTTCAAGGTGACCTACCGGGCCCCCATGACCGGGGTTGAAGGATTGACCCGGCGATTGCTTACCCAGTTGAAGTCCCGTGCGACCTTTTGGAAGGATTTTCCCAGGCCAGGCCCTCTCAAAGATGAGGACAACTCTCTTCCCTGGCTGGTATTGGATGCCCGCGGGCTCGCACAAAAGACGCCTGTGAGGCCCGCGATCTTCCCTAAAATCGTTAGTGAAACCGGTGAAACAATATACGAACTCAGCAACGTGGATGAAGCGGCCCTGACCGAAAGGGGCATGGTCCGGTACGTGGTGTCCGATGCAAGTCCCGGGGATTTGAGGTCACGATCGGGAAAAAGTACTTTTACTAAGTTTATGGAACTTCTCTCTCCCCGTGCTGCACAGGCAGGAGAGAAGCGAAAAAGGAAAAAGCGCGGCAAATACATTATCAAAGATGTCCAACAGGTCCGGGGCCTCATGAAAACAAATATAGTCATCAGTGAAAGTG
>JAFDAP010000455.1 GCA_019313765.1 Deltaproteobacteria bacterium
GAGGACGGTCTGCTTGAGCACTGCACAAGCATTGGCCATTACTTCAAAGAGAGGCTGGAAGAGCTTGGCCGGAAACACAGTCTCATCAAAGAAGTGAGGGGACTGGGCCTTATCCTCGGCGTTGAACTAAACACGCCCGGCGCGCCGATCGTTAGGGCATGTCAAGAGGAAGGCTTTTTAATTGTCTGCGCTCATGAAAATGTGCTCCGGTTTGTACCACCCCTTATTGTAGAAAAGGATGAGATTGACAGGCTGGTGGAGACCCTTGACAGGATACTTGGTGGATTGAAGATTGAAGATTGATAATCGTAATGGAATGACCCATGAAAAGAGACCTTCTGACAATACGGGATCTGACAAAGGACGAAATTCTGGCCCTTATAGACAGGGCATTGGAGATAAAAAAGGCCGGAAGGAACGCAAAAAGGCCATTTGCCGGCTATGCCCTCGGCCTCATGTTTGACAAGGCATCCACGAGGACCAGAATCTCCTTTGAAACAGCCATGTTCCGGCTCGGTGGGCAGACACTTTTCTTGAGCAGGGGAGATACCCAGTTGTCCAGGAATGAGCCCATCAGAGACACGGCCCGGGTCCTGGCCCGCTACTTGGATGCCATTGCCATCAGGACTTTCTCTCAGGATTTTGTTGAAAAAATGGCGCAGTGGGCTGAAATACCTGTCATCAACGCCCTGACCGACCAGTACCATCCCTGCCAGATATTAAGCGATATTGTGACCGTTAAGGAAAAACGGGGGAGCCTGAACAATATGAAAGTGGCATGGATAGGGGATGGAAACAACGTGGCCCATTCCTGGATTAATGCTGCCGGTATCCTTGGATTTGAACTGGCCCTCGCATGTCCGCCGGACTATCATCCGAGTCCCGATGTGCTTAAAGGGTCTGGAAAAAACATCGAACTCGTAGAAGACCCTGCCGATGCTGCCAGAGGTGCCGACGTGATCAATACTGACGTATGGACCAGCATGGGTCAGGATGCGGAGAGGGATAAGAGGTTAAGGGATTTTAAGGGCTTTCAGTTAAACCGGTCCTTGCTGGAACTCTGCAAACCGGATGTCCTGGTAATGCACTGTCTTCCGGCCCACCGGGGGGAAGAAATATCAGACGATGTCCTGGAGGGTTCCAATTCCGTGGTCTTTGATCAGGCCGAAAACAAGATGCACCTGCACCAGGCCCTGTTAGAGAAGTTACTTTCTGAAAGGTGAAGCACTGAGATGTGTCCATTGCTCTGCTTCACTCCGAAATGGGGGATAATGGAACGGAGGGACGAAGGGACGGAGAGATATTCAAGCGCATTGCACGAATTGACCGAACAGATTCTGCGACCTGAAAACGAAGGAGGACCAAATTGAGTGAAGATATCAAAAAAATCGTTTTAGCTTATTCGGGAGGTCTTGATACGTCTGTTATCCTTAAATGGCTTAAGGAGACATATAAATGCCCTGTCGTAGCCTATGCAGCCGACCTGGGACAGGGTGAAGAGCTTGCCGGGATAGAAGAAAAGGCACTGGAGACGGGTGCGGATGAAGTTATCGTGGAAGACCTGAAGGAGGAGTTTGTAAAGGACTTTGTCTGGCCCGCATTGAGGGCCAATGCCATTTATGAATCGCGATATCTCTTAGGCACCTCCCTGGCAAGGCCGCTCATTGCAAAGGGCCAGGTAGAGGCGGCAAAGAAAACAGGATCGAATGCCGTGAGCCACGGCGCAACCGGAAAGGGAAATGATCAGGTGAGGTTTGAACTGGGCTATATGGCCCTGGAGCCGGGCCTTAAAATCATTGCGCCCTGGAGGACATGGAAATTCAGGGGCAGGGAAGATCTCATGGAATACGCCCGTTCAAGGGGCATCCCTGTACCGGTGACAAAGGAGAAGCCCTATTCCAGTGATCGCAACCTGTTGCATATAAGTTTTGAAGGCGGGGTTCTCGAAGATACCTGGAACGAGCCGCCCGAGGATATGTTTGTACTGTCCGTTTCTCCTGAAAAGGCCCCCGACCGGACCACCTATGTTGAGATTGAGTTTGAACAGGGGAATCCCGTTTCCGTTGACGGCCTGGCCATGACACCGGCAGAACTCCTGTCCCGATTGAACGACCTGGGAGGCAGAAACGGCATCGGCAGGGTGGACATGGTGGAAAATCGATACGTGGGCATGAAATCGCGAGGGGTTTATGAAACGCCCGGCGGGACAATCCTCAGGGTGGCCCATGTGGCCATGGAATCCATAACCTTGGATAGGGAGGTTATGCATATTCGGGACGGGCTGGTGCCCCGGTACGCGGAGATGATATATTACGGGTACTGGTTTTCCCCGGAGCGGGAAATGATTCAGACCTTTATCGATGAGACACAGAAAAACGTAACCGGTGTTGTGAGATTAAAATTATATAAGGGTAATTGCACGGTGGTTGGTACAAAATCCGAATCATCACTCTATGACCCGGATTATGCATCATTCGAGGGGGACGAAGTGTACAATCAACAGGATGCCGAGGGATTCATAAGACTGAGCGGCCTGCGGATCAAAATCGCGCGGCTGTTGGAACGGAAGAGGGGTAAT
>JAFDAP010000456.1 GCA_019313765.1 Deltaproteobacteria bacterium
AGACCAAGCCCCAAGATGCAAAAAAGGGACTGCCGTTTGAGATAAAAATAGCTGTCCCCTAACCGGTGTTCCGCTAAGTGAGAACTGGCACTGAAAACGAACACTAATCCCAGACCGACCAGGCAGATAACCGGGATAAGAATCATATAATCGTATCCTAAGCTTATTGATCTTTTCTCAGCCATGAATAACCCTTAGAACGGCAGTCTTGAACTCCCTGCCCCTGTGGGAATAATCAGTAAACATATCAAAGCTGGAACAAGCAGGGGACAAAAGCACTGCGTCCCCGTTCTCCGCCGATTCAAAGGACATGGCAACGGCTTCTTCCATATTCTCTGCCATTGAGAACGGGACAATGCCCTCAAAAGATTCGGCCAAAAGGTCCTTTGCTTCTCCTAAGAAAACGGCTTTCCTCACCTTTCCCTTGGCTGCCTTAGCTAAAGCCACATAATCTGCGCCCTTATGGCGGCCCCCTGCTATAAGGATGATGGATCTCTTAAAACTCATAACGGCCCTGACTGCTGCATCCACGTTTGTGGCCTTGGAATCATTGTAAAAGGCCACACCGTCATGTTCTGCCACCTGTTCAAGCCGGTTTGGAAGGCCCTTGAATTCATCAATGGTTTTTTGAATCACCGGGGTGTCAATACCAAGGGCCAGGCCGCCCAATACTGCGGGCAAAAGATTTTCCAAATTATGGGTCCCGGGCAGGCTGAAGGATTTAAAAGAAAAAGTATTCGGCTCGGCACCATCCATAAAGGCCTGAATCTTTTCGTCTTCAATATAGGCGTGCCGGCCTTGTTTCTTTTCTGTGCCATAGCGAAGCACCGTGACCCCGGAATACAAGTTGACCGCGCACAGCGTTTCATCATCATCGTTCAATATGACGTATTGCCCGGGACCCTGATTCCCGAATATCTTCAGCTTTGACTGGGCATATGCTTCATATCCGGGATATCGGTCTAAGTGGTCGGGAGAAATGTTCAGGACCACGGAAACGAAAGGGCAAAATGTCTCAATGGTATCTAACTGAAAGCTGCTTACTTCAACTACTGCATAGTCTGCCTTTTTGTCTCCTGCGGCATAGGCCGCCAGAGGAGTTCCGATGTTACCCCCTACAAAGACTCTAAAGCCCGCATTTTCAAGCATGCAGCCGAAGAATGCCGTGACAGTGGACTTCCCATTAGTGCCGGTCACGGCAATCATGGGTGTATCAATCAGACGACCGGCCGCCTCCAGTTCACCGATCACCGGGATGTTTCTTTTCCGTAAGGCATTCAAAAGAACCGTATCATGGGGTACACCGGGGCTTATTATGACCATTTCCGCATTTAAGAAGGTCTCTTCCTTATGCCCGCCGGTCTCCAATGTAATTCCGAGGTCCCCCATCTCATTTAACATTTCGGGATCAAGATCGCTTTCAGGCAGGATTTCGCTGACCGTCACCTCAGCGCCATGCGCGGAAAGCAGCCGGGCGGTATAGAGACCGGAAATTCCCAGACCAACTACAAGCACTTTCTTTTTATAGAATTCCAATTTGTTGTTGTCTTGCATGGTTAACCCAGCGAGTATTTCGAAGTAAGCACTAAATTTAAAAGTAAGCACTAAACAGTAGGCAGTAAGCAGTGAAAAACTCAATACTGCTTACTGTTATCAACAAAGTGCTTTTAGTCTCCATCTGCGGCCTATACCAGGTTACCTCACCTTCAATGTGCTTATGGACAAAAGGGCTAAAACAATGGCGATGATCCAGAATCGAACTATCACCTTGGGCTCCGGCCACCCCTTTAGTTCAAAGTGATGGTGAATAGGGGCCATTCGAAAGATCCTCTGCCCCCCTGTAAACTTGAAGTATGCAACCTGAAAAATTACCGAGAGGGCTTCAAACACAAATAACCCTCCCACAAGAACGAGCAGCAATTCCTGTTTGGTTATAACTGCAACGGTCCCCAGGACCGCGCCTAATGGAAGAGATCCCACGTCCCCCATAAAGATTTCAGCGGGATAGGTGTTGTACCACAGGAATCCGAGTCCCGCGCCTACCACGGCTCCGCAGAGTACGGAGATTTCTCCTGTTCCGGAAACATAGGGTATTTGGAGGTAAGCAGCGATCTTCACATGTCCTGAAAGATAGGCGAAAACCACATAGCTTCCAAAAGCTACGACGAGCGGGCTGATTGCAAGCCCATCCAGGCCGTCTGTAAGGTTGACGGCATTGGATGTCCCGACGATAATGAAAATGACCAGGGGAATGTAGCCAAGGCCTAAGTCCGGGGCGATTGTTTTAAAAAAGGGCAGGTTCAAACGTGAATCAAAACCCGGATAGATATAGAGAACCAATGCAACGATAAGGGCTGCAAGTATCTGAAAGGAAAATTTTGAGGCGGCGCTCAGTCCCCGGCTGTCTTTTTCGGCTGTCTTCAGATAATCGTCTATAAAACCGATCGCGCCAAACGCAAGGATAACGAACATCACGATCCAGATATAGATATTCCCAGGCGCTGCCCAGAACAGTGTGGAAAGGATGATCGCCGGCAGAATCAGACATCCCCCCATGGTAGGGGTCCCTTGTTTG
>JAFDAP010000457.1 GCA_019313765.1 Deltaproteobacteria bacterium
GGGTTTTCCAAGGAACACCGGGATATAAACGTGCGCCGCATAGGATTTGTGGCAAGTGAAATCACGAAAAACAGGGGTATTGCCATATGCGCCCCTATTGCTCCCTACAGGTTATCCAGAAGGCAGATCCGGGAGATGATCGAGGCGTATGGTGGCTTTATTGAGGTGCATGTGGCTACGCCTCTCAATATCTGTGAACAGCGGGATCGTAAAGGTATTTATGCAAAGGCCCGGGCCGGTCTGATCAAAGGTTTTACAGGAATTGATGATCCTTATGAGTCTCCCGAAAATGCAGAGGTCAGCGTGGATACGACAGACATTACCCCGGATGAAGCTGCCCAGGAAGTGCTGCTCGAATTGCAGCGGCAAGGGTATATAATATAAATGCAACATTTTCAGCAAGTGAGGGCCGAGGCGGCCCCAGCACCCGGCACGGCAGTCGGGCCTTGAAATTAGATCACGGAAAGCCCCGAGAAGCGATACCCATAATGGCGGCAATTGTTCTGCCTGTTGGTAGCGAGGCTCAAGACCATCGGGGCCTGGAGCAAAAGTTTACAAACAAATGAATATTACACTGATTGAAATCAAGCAGGATGTGCCGGGATTTGATTCTTTTTTCGGTTCCTGGGTCTGTCAGGGTGATCTTAATGTTGTAATTGACGTGGGTCCGGCTAATACTGCCGGCCGGCTGATTGACTCTCTGGTCTCTTTAGGGCTGGATCGGTTGGATTTAGTCCTTCTAACCCACATACACATTGACCATGCCGGGGGATTGGCTGATCTGCTTGATCATTACCCAATGGCAAAGGTTATGTGTCACGAGAAGGCAATCCAATATCTTGTTGATCCTTCAACGCTCTGGGCAGGCAGTCTGAAGGTACTTGGGAAAATTGCCGAGATATATGGTCCGCCCAAGCCCGTTCCAAAAGAGAGGCTGATTCCACACACGGAAAATGACTTGAAAGACTTTTTGGTTGTGGAAACACCGGGTCATGCCATTCATCACCTGAGTTTCAGTTTTGATAATTGGCTTTTTGCAGGGGAGGCAAGTGGAATCTATCTCTCCATAAATGGTGATGAATACATGCGTCCATCCACCCCCCCGAGATTCTTTTTCGATGTTTTACTTGAAAAGGACCCGAACCTGGTGGCATTTGGTCAAATGGACCCGGACACTCGAAAAAGGGAAAGATTTTTCATGGCCAATTCTGTCAAAGGTTTTATTGGGTATTTTAAGGAAGGTGAGGGGGCTTTAGACAGGCGCACAGGTTGAAGGTATTATAAAATCGCAAAGCGTTTTTATTACTTGATAAAAGATTGAAAAGTGTTTAAATTTAAGTCATACAAATATTATTTTGGTATGCCGAATAAAAAAAGGAGACTCGAGTATTTTCCAATAGCGAACATACCGTATCTTATTCAAATTCAATAGTATTCTAAAATTATGACATGATCCCGAAATCTATGTAGCACAGGGCTTCAGCCCTGCTTAGGGCATGGCACGGCTAAAGCCGTGCGCTACATTTGTTAGCAGAATTTGAAGAGAATAAATACCGTGAAATTTGAATAGGATACGAAAATACCCTATTCGATAAGGGAATAAGATAAAGTTTATTAATTACAAGTATTTTGGCAAGAAAATATCGAGAATAGGTCATGGAAAATAATAATTATTTTGAAAAACTGAATTTTAAGGCCTTAGTCGAGGCAGACGGGAACGAAAGGATTCAAGACAAGCTCAATATTATTGGCGTCTTTTTGGGTACGGAAGAACACATTACCCTTGAACAGATGTACCGTCTCTTGAGAGAGAAGGGGTATGATTATGAACCTGAATTTGTAAGGCAGTGTATGAAGCGAATGGTGGATCTCGGATTTGCCCAGAAGAAACAGTTTGAAAGCCAACCGGTACGCTATGAGCACCACCATCTGGGAAGACATCATGATCACCTTATCTGTACCAAATGCGGCAGAATCGAGGAATTTGCCAACGAGGACATGGAGAGGCTTCAGGTAAAGATAGCAATCCAGCAAGGCTTTCACATGCTCCAGCACAGGATGGAGATTTATGGTCTCTGTTCCGAATGCCTCACCCAGAGGAGACCGCTGATGCCCTTAGCCATGGCCAAGAACGGGGAAAGGGTCGTCGTGCGGGAGATTGCCGGTGGGATGAGCGCCCGGACCAGGCTGGCGGACATGGGCCTTCGCACCGGGGATCATATTGAGATTATCAATAATAACGGCATGGGGAGGCTAATATTGGGCCATGATTGCATGAGACTGGCAATCGGAAGGGGCATTGCGCAAAAGATCATGGTCTCATTGGACGATGAGGACAGGAGTACTGTCTGCGACGAAAAAAATTGATCTCTATTATTTTTACATTGAAAACCTGGTCATCGGGTCCAGATCAGAGATAGATGTCTCTACCTTGGAGTTTTGTGTGTAAAAATACAAATTCCAAGCACCAAATTACAAATAAATCTCAAATTTCAATATTCAATGACCAAAACCTTCCAGGACAAGACATTGTTTGGATTTTCGAATTTTGGTCACCTGTCCGCCGTAATACTAT
>JAFDAP010000458.1 GCA_019313765.1 Deltaproteobacteria bacterium
ATTGACCTTCTCGGGCGCTTTGTATGTGTCGGCTGTTTGTGTCTTGCCCAATATCCTGATCTATCAGGCACATGTTCCATTCTATTTCGGTGGAACCGCGCTGCTGATTGTGGTTGGAGTTGCAATGGATACCACAAACCAGATAGAGTCTCATATGCTGACCCGGCATTATGACAGCTTTATGAAAAAGGGATTTGGGAAGTCGCGTTAGTTATCTCGGAAATTATGTCTGATATGGGCCGACTATCGGCAGAAGTGATATGCCCAAGGAAGAGACAATTGAAGTTGAAGGGGTCGTTATCGAAACTCTGCCCAATGCCATGTTCAGGGTTGAACTTAAAAATGGCCACCGTGTTTTGTCTCATATTTCCGGTAGAATTAGAAAGCATTTCATAAAAATATTGCCCGGGGATAAGGTCGTGGTGGAATTATCCTCATACGACTTAACGAGAGGTCGGATTGTTTATCGGGGTAGCAAGGACTGAAGTTTAATAGTTTTTCAGAACAATAAAAAGTGGAAATGATAGAGGCTTTGTGTCATGAAAGTACGACCGTCGATTAAGAAGATATGTAACAAATGCAAGATTATCCGACGACGTGGGGTTACACGGGTGATTTGTGAGAATCCTCGTCATAAGCAGAGACAGGGGTGACGGGGATATAGGAATTGAGGGATTTAGGAATTCCTCCAAATCCCGAACTTTGCGACTTTTTAAAAAAATAAACAGCAAAGAGGAGCTGAAGATTGGCAAGAATCGCGGGTGTTGATTTACCAAGGGGAAAGAGGATAGAGATTGCCCTTACCTATATTTTTGGTATTGGGAGGTCATCTTCGCAGACAATACTCTCAGAGGCGGGGATAGACTGGGATGCTAAATCGGATGATCTTACGCCCGAGCAGATTACGGGTATCAGGAAGATCATCGATGAGAAGCATAAGGTCGAGGGTGATCTCAGACGTGAAATCTCCATGAACATAAAGAGATTGATGGATCTCGGCGCGTATCGTGGCTTGAGGCACAGGAGAGGCCTGCCTGTCAGGGGTCAGAGAACCAGTACAAACGCAAGGACGAGAAAGGGCCCTCGTAGGTCCGTGATGTCAAAGAGAAAAAAATAGAAATCTGAGGAAACCGAATGGCAAAAACGGCAAAGAAAAGAAGCAGAACCAAGAGGGAAAAGAGAAATGTCCCCTCTGGAATTATCCATATCCAATCTACCTTTAATAATACCATTGTGACTATTACTGATCCTGGTGGAAATGTAATTGCCCAGTCAAGTGCGGGAAGGGGCGGGATCAAGGGATCGAGGAAGAGCACACCGTTTGCTGCCCAGCTTGCGGGGCGTGACGCGCTCAGACAGGCAATGGATCAGGGGATGAGGGTGGCAGAGGTCCGGGTTAAGGGGCCTGGAGTGGGCAGAGAAGCTGCTTTGCGCTCTCTGCAAGTAGAGGGTTTTACTGTTACTGTTATAAGGGATGTAACGCCGATTCCACATAATGGGTGCCGCCCCCCCAAAAGGCGAAGAGTGTAGAGGTTTTGGATTGTGGGACGGATAACCGATAACGAATGACCAGGGCAGGAGGGATGTTTTGGCTCGATATACCGATTCTTCGTGCAAGTTGTGCCGACGAGAGAATCTGAGGCTATATTTGAAGGGTGACCGGTGCTATGGCGACAAGTGCGGTTTTGAGAGAAAATCGTATGCTCCCGGACAGCATGGCCAGAGGCGTGGAGGGAAACTCTCGGACTACAGGATCCAGCTCAGGGAGAAACAGAAAGTCAAGAGGATCTACGGGTTACTTGAAAAACAGTTCAGAGGCTATTATTACCGTGCTGAAAAGCAAAAAGGGATTACAGGGACAAACCTGTTGATATTGCTTGAATCACGATTAGACAATGTTGTTTACAGGATGGGTTTTGCTGCCTCCCGGAAACAGGCAAGACAATTAGTCAGGCACAATCACTTCTTAGTGAACAACAAGAAAGTCAATATACCCTCTTACCAGGTGAGGCCGGGAGATGAAATTGGGGCGAAGGATAAGAGCAAGAAGGTGGCGCAGGTTGTTGAGGCAATGGAGACTGTAGTCAGGAGAGGCATGCCGGACTGGATTGATGTTGATAAAGAAAAGGTCAAGGGAACGCTGAAAGCCCTTCCCAATCGAGAAGATCTCACGATGCCCATTCAGGAGCAACTAATCATAGAATTGTACTCAAAATAAGGTATGGGAATCCGGTTGATGATGATGCACTGGTGAAAACTATCAATCAAAAATCGTCAATAGAAAAATGGGGAGGCCTTTTTGGTAGATCAAAAAAGCAAAAACTGGCGCGAGTTGATTAAGCCGAAACGGATTGAAATCAATCAGGTGAGTTATACAAATAATTACGGCAAATTTGTATGCGAACCGCTCGAACGGGGCTTCGGAATCACTCTCGGAAATTCATTGAGACGTGTTCTTCTGTCATCCCTTCAGGGTGCGGCAATTGTGTCCGTTAAGTTTGATGAGGTGCTTCATGAGTTCTCAACCATTACAGGCGTCCTCGAGGATGTAACGGATATCATATTGAATTTGAA
>JAFDAP010000459.1 GCA_019313765.1 Deltaproteobacteria bacterium
GCCTTTTTGCTCCAATTGACTTCATTCATGGCTTTATTATAACTTATTATAACCTTATGTCAAGAACAAATATAGCTTATCAAGTTAGATAGATACCCTGTTGTATTTGAAAATTACTTATGCTATGAGAGGGACAATTTTGAGAATCAAGAAAAGGAGAGAACCATGGAAATTAAAGTCGTGCAGGCTGAGGCCGGCCAGTTGAACCCAAAACCGGTTGACGAATCCCAACTCGGATTCGGGAATATTTTTACGGACCACATGTTCGCAATGGACTTTGAGTCGGGGAAAGGGTGGCTCAATCCCCGCATCGAGCCATACGGCAATTTGTCCATCGACCCCGCGGCAATGGGCCTGCATTACGGGCAAGAGATTTTTGAGGGACTCAAGGGTTACCGGGGAAAGGACGGCGGCCTTTACCTTTTCCGTGCCAAAGAAAATTTCAAAAGGATAAATCGCTCCGCAGTAAGGCTCTGTATGCCAGAGGTGGACGTAGATTTTGTAATGGAAGGATTGAAGAAACTCATCCTGCTGGATCAGGAATGGGTGCCCAGGAGTGAAGGCACGTCCCTTTACATCAGGCCGACCATGATTGCCACTGAGCCTCATTTAGGGGTACGCCCTTCCAATGCCTATCTGTTCTACATTATTATCGGACCGGTGGGGCCCTACTACAAGGAAGGCCTCAATCCTGTTAAGATCTACGTGGAGGACAAATATATTCGGGCCGCCATAGGCGGAACCGGCGAGGCCAAGACAGCGGGAAACTATGCAGCCAGCCTGTTAGCCGCTGAAGAGGCCAAAGAAAAGGGCTTCACACAGGTCTTATGGCTGGATGCGGCAGAGCGCAAATACGTTGAAGAAGTGGGCACCATGAACATGGTTTTTGTCATTGACGACGAAGTCATCACCGCGCCGCTTACCGGCAGCATCCTGCCGGGCATCACGAGGGATTCGATCATTCATATCCTGAAGGATTGGGGCGTAAAGATATCGGAAAGGAACCTCACCATCGATGAAGTAATTGAGGCAGCCAACAGCGGCAGTTTGAAAGAGGCATTCGGCACGGGGACCGCGGCGGTTATATCGCCCGTGGGACAGATTACCTATAAAGGTGAAGACCATATTGTGGCCGGCGGAAAAATGGGGGAGCTTTCCCAGAGACTCTACGATGAAATCGTTGCCATACAATACACGGCAAAAGAAGACACGCACGGGTGGATGGAGAGGATTGGTTGATTGAACGTCTCGGAAAATATACAAAATTTGAAATTAAAGTGGTTTATTAAGGCTTAGTCTTTTTGCCGCATACTGGGAGGTTTCAGGTGTCGGGTTTCAGGTATCAGGGGCGTAGGTGCAGATTACTGAAACCTGAACACTGAAACCTGAGATCAGAACCCATCACTCCACTACTCCAGTATTCCAACATTCCAATCCACCCTCCGCAGTAGCACTGCTACGGAGGACGGGTTGTGAGCGAAGCGAACTAACTTGGGGTATTTTATGATTCCCACCATCGAATGGCACAATAATCATGTCCGCATGATTGACCAGAGAAAGATACCGGGCAGGATAGAATGGTTTACCTGCAGGGGATACAGGGACGTTATCAGGGGCATTCAAGTGATGGTAATCCGTGGTGCCCCGGCCATTGGCGTGGCAGCGGCCATGGGCCTGGCCTTAGGCGCTCGATCCATACGTTCGAAATTGTACACTCCCTTCATGAAAAAATTTGAAAAGATTGCCCATGAAATGCTCTTAGCCCGTCCCACTGCCGTAAACCTGAGATGGGCAGTTGAAAGAATGACCCGCTTAGCGGAAAATATGGCCGAACTGCCGGTGATTAAGATTAAGTCGGCCCTCAGACAGGAATCCGAAAAAATCTTAGCCGAGGATATTGAGATCAACCGGCGCATGGGAAAGCACGGACAGGGCCTTGTCCCTAAAGGGTCAACCATCCTGACCCACTGCAATGCAGGCTCTTTAGCCACCGGCGGTTATGGAACGGCCTTGGGCGTAATCCGGGCGGCCCATGAAAGCGGAAAGAAAATCCAGGTCATCGCGGATGAGACCAGGCCATGGCTTCAAGGCCTGCGGCTGACGGCCTTTGAATTGATGGAAGACGGGATACCTGTTTCCGTAATTGCGGATAACGCGGCAGGGTCCCTGATGCGGCGGAAAAGGATTGACCTTGTGATCACGGGTGCCGACAGGATTGCCGCAAACGGGGATGTGGCCAATAAAATCGGCACATATCAGGTAGCCGTATTGGCCAAAATCAACAGGATTCCTTTTTACGTTGCAGCGCCCATATCCACTATTGATCCCACTATCAAAAACGGCGATATGATCCCGGTGGAAGAAAGGGGCCCCGAAGAAATCTACCGGTTTGGGAAACGTGAGATCGGGCCTTCAGGGGTCCGTGTCCTTAATCCCGCCTTTGACATAACTCCCGCCAAATATGTCTCGGCCATTATTACCGAGAAAGGGGTCATAAGACCCCCTTTCAAAAAAGGGATCAAGAGCTACTTATAATCTTGTAAAATCATTTGAGTGTAACCTTCAAAA
>JAFDAP010000460.1 GCA_019313765.1 Deltaproteobacteria bacterium
TTGTGCTCAACCTGTGGGCCACAATCAGGATGGTTCGCGTCCCCTTCAACCTTTCAATTGCCGCCTGGACAAGCCTTTCGCTCTCTGCATCGAGGGCCGAGGCCGCTTCATCCAACATCAGAATGGCGGGGTTAATTAGTATCGCCCTTGCAATGGCTATCCGCTGCCTCTGCCCGCCTGACAAAAGGCTCCCCTGATCCCCCACCATGGTCTGGTAGCCCTGTGGTTGCGCCAGGATAAAGTCATCGGCATTGGCAGCATTGGCGGCCTCTATTATCTCTTCCCGGCTTTTCTGAGGGCTCCCGTAGCTGATGTTATATTGAATAGTCTGATTAAAAAGGAGCGTCTCCTGGTTCACAATCCCTATCTGCTTGCGAAGCGATTCCAAGGTCACATTACGGACATCGTTTCCATCAATGGTGATACTTCCCTCTGTAACGTCATAAAAACGGGGTATCAGGTCTAAGAGCGTGCTCTTCCCAGCCCCGGTAGATCCCACAAAGGCCACCATTTCCCCTCTTTTGAGGCGGAATGAAATATCCTTGAGCACCAGATCATCGGGTGAATAACCAAAGCTCACGCTATCAAACTCTATAGACTGATTATGGCGGGGGAGCGATTTTGCCCTCGCATTATCTCGAATATCAGGCACCCTTTCCATAATGCCAAAAACCCGCTTTGTGGCGCCCTGAAGAGTCTTGATCTGGTTGTTCACCATCGCCAATCTCTTTATGGGTCTGTAAACCCTTGAAAACGCATACGCCATTGCCATAATCTCTCCAAGGGTATGATGAAAATAAACCTTTCCAACAATCAGGACCGCCGGCATGACTAAAAAGACAACTGTGTCCATCATCGGACCGAGCCCTAATTGCCATCGATTCCAGTGCATGACCTTTTTGTAGAGATTTTCAGCCAACTCACTGAACCGCTTCACCTCACTCCTTCCCATAAAAAACCCCTGCACCAATTTAAGACAGAGGAGCGTCTCATGATAGGCCGATGTAACTTGCGCAATCGCTTCCTGGACCCTGAAAGAGTGTTTTTTGACCTTGCGTCCAAAGAGTCTGACGAGAAGAGCAATCAAAGGCACCGCAAAGAAAACCAGCAAGGTCAGCTTGAGATTCATCACAAAAAGATAGATAAAGAACACAAACGCCGTCAGTGGATACTCGATGAGCCCCAGGAGCACCTCGGCAATGAGACCCTGCAGCACGGCCAGGTCAGCCGTGGACCTGGCAATCAGTTCCCCTGATTTCTCTTTATGATAGAAACTCAATGAGAGAGAGTTGAATTTCCTGAAAAGGTCTACTCGGACCGATTGAACCGCCCTGTTGGAAAAAGCAGCAGCAGCAAGACCGCCAAAATAGGTGGTGATGGATCTGATGAAAACCGCGACAAAGGCCACTAAGGTGAGAAGCCCGAGGAGCCGGTTCGGGGTTATCCCATCCACAATGGTCAGTTCGGTCCGTTTCCAGGAGAACCATGAGCCGGAATCAAGATGTATCCAGGGTATTTTCCATGCAACGGGAGATGTCCCTGTCTTCATTCCTTCATCTATAAAGGGTTGCAGGAGGAAGGCGGGAACCACCACGAACAAAGAGGAGATGGCCATGAGGATTAATGCACAGATGACCATCCCTCGATGGCGCTTAATGTAGGAGGCAATCTCTTTGCCAATGATACGATCTAACATGGAATTTCGTTGAGTAGTTGAATAGTTGAGTG
This sequence comes from Deltaproteobacteria bacterium, assembly GCA_019313765.1. GTDB lineage: Bacteria > Desulfobacterota > DSM-4660 > Desulfatiglandales > Desulfatiglandaceae > JAIOSR01. The sequence goes on from JAFDAP010000460.1 coordinate 1,729, forward strand.
GTTGAGTGGTGGAAAAAGATGAACGTCCAGGTAAGCGAAGACTCCGACATCGAATCACGCCAAAGCGTGAAAAAACAAACATCAACTTTAGGCACTTCAAACTGTAGGCACTAAATGCAAAACCTACAGCGCTCCTATGAGCCTGGAAATAACAATCCGCTGTACCTCAGAGGTCCCCTCGCCTATGTCTAAGAGTTTCTGATCCCTGTAGAACCTTTCCACATCATACTCCTTCATCAGACCGTAACCACCGTGGAGCTGGACAGCGTGGTTTGCGCAGCGATACATGACTTCGGAACAGTTGAGCTTGGCCATAGCCGCTTCTTTGGAAAAAGGTTTGTCATTATCCCTTAGCCAGCATGCCTTATAAAGGATGAGACGGGCGCACTCTATCTCAAGGGCCATGTCGGCCAATTTGAATGCATTCACTTGGAAATGGGATATCGGTTTGCCGAACTGTTCCCTCTCTTTACTGTATTTAAGCGCTAATTCAAAACATCCCTGGGCCCCACCCAAACCCATTGCGCCAATGGACAGCCGCCCCCCGTCTAAGGTTTGCATCATCTGGTAAAACCCATTGCCTCTTGGGCCCAAGAGGTTATCCTTCGGGACACGACAATCATCAAAATAAAGCTCGCTGGTATTGGATGCACGCCACATCATTTTCCCGTGCATCTCTCTTGTCTCAAATCCAGGGGTGCCGGATTCAACAAGAATACACGAAAGCTCAGGCCGGCCATCATCACGGGTTCCAGTGCGGCAGAGACAAGTCACCCCTGATGTAATTGTAGTAGAGGCATTGGTAATAAAGATCTTACTCCCGTTAATGATCCAT
>JAFDAP010000461.1 GCA_019313765.1 Deltaproteobacteria bacterium
GTCACTGCGTAGAGCCCAGGAAATTGAGGGGGACGTTGTGAATGTTGAATAACTCAACGGAAATTTGTTCTGATTGCTGCACCGCACACATCCAACTGGGATGCATTTTACATGATAATGGTTGCTTTTATCTTCCGCGTCAATTTGTATTGGATGGGTAAGCATAACTTGTTTAAGCCCCCCTTTGGTTTTCTGACACGATTTCTTGGTGGTATTCCCATTGACCGCTCTACATCATCGGATACGGTAAAGCAATCCATTAGTGTCATCAATGAAGCGTCCGATATAGTGCTGGCGGTTCCCCCCGAAGGTTCCCGTAAAAAAAGTATCTTACTGGAAAACCGGGTTTTACTATATCGCCCCGGACTATTTCGGTAAGCTTTTGGCCGTTTTCAACGAGGATGAAGTCTGAGTTGTACAGGTTGCCGTTAAAAGGTTTATGATTTGGATAAGCTGTCTGATATCCGAGACATTTACTTAACGGGCAACAGAAAAAATGCATGGCAAAAGGGATATTCCATATTGCTATTGCCATTATGCCTGAAAACATGTAAGAAATTCATAAAAATGGAGATATCGAACAAAGAGAAAACAGAAAAAGGAAAGGGGTACCTAAAATATGGCCGCGACTGATTCTGCGCCCGCGCCTAATTTTATTCGAAATATAGTCGCAGAAGACATGAAGACAAATAAATGGAGAGGTCGAGTTCATACTCGATTCCCGCCCGAGCCCAACGGCTACCTGCATATTGGTCATGCCAAGGCTATCTGCCTCAGTTTCGGCCTGGTCGCCGAATTTGGGGGCGTGTGCAATCTTCGGTTTGATGACACCAACCCGACCAAAGAAGAGGAAGAATATGTTGAGTCCATCAAAGAGGACGTTCGATGGTTAGGGTTTGATTGGGAGGACCGGGAGTTTTATGCCTCTGACTATTTTGAGAAGCTCTATGAATATGCCGTGCAGCTTATCAAGGACGGGAAGGCATATGTTTGCGATCTCAGCGCGGACGAGGTCAGGGAATACCGGGGAACCCTGAAAAGGTCCGGCAAGGAGAGCCCTTACCGAAACCGCTCAATCGAGGAGAATCTGGACCTGTTTGAACGCATGCGGGCGGGCGAATTCGAGGACGGATCCCGCGTGCTCCGGGCAAAGATTGATATGGCATCCGGAAACCTGAATATGAGGGACCCGGTCATCTACAGGATCTTACGGGCAACGCATCACAGGACAGGCGACAAATGGTGCATTTATCCCATGTATGATTTTACCCATGGTCAGTCGGATTCCCTTGAAGGGATCACCCATTCTCTTTGTACGCTGGAATTTGAAGATCATCGGCCTTTGTACGATTGGTTTATTGATGAATTGAAAATCTTCCATCCGCAGCAAATCGAGTTCGCACGGCTCAATCTTACCTACACGGTGATGAGCAAGCGAATGCTTCAGCAATTGGTAGAAGGGGGACATGTCACGGGATGGGACGATCCGCGTATGCCGACAATATCCGGCATAAGGAGACGCGGCTATACACCCGAATCCATCCGGAACTTCTGTGAGCGTATTGGGGTGGCCAAGCGGGACAGTACTGTCGATATTGCACTGCTCGAGCACTGCGTGCGTGAAGATTTGAATGAACATGCTCCCCGTGTGATGGGTGTATTGCGTCCGCTCCGCGTGGTTATTGACAACTATCCTGAAGACCGGGTGGAAGAGTTGGAGGCACTGAATCACCCTGCCGACCCCAATATGGGGAAACGGAAGGTCCCTTTTTCACGCGTGCTTTACATTGAACAGGAAGATTTTCTCGAAGACCCGCCTAAGAAGTTTTACCGTCTGGCCCCGGGCCGGGAGATACGGCTGCGATACGCATATTTTATCACGTGCGTGGATGTTGTTAAGGATGAGAAGACCGGTGAAATTGTGGAACTTCACTGTACCTACGATCCGGCAACACGCGGCGGTGACTCGCCGGACGGGCGCAAGGTCAAGGCAACACTGCACTGGGTCTCTGCCGACCACTCTATCGAGGCCGAAGTGCGCCTTTATGACCATCTTTTTTCAATACCTGACCCGACCGACGTAAAGGATGGCGCTGATTTCAAGTCTCACTTGAATCCGAACTCGCTGACCATTCTTACTTCGTGCCGCGTTGAACCCAGCCTGGCAGGAGCAGCCCCCGAAAGTCGATACCAGTTCGAGAGATTAGGCTATTTTTGTGCGGATCGGGTTAATTCTTCCGGGGATACACTCGTTTTCAATCGAACTGTTACCTTACGCGATACATGGGTCAGGATCCAAAAGGTACAGAATAGGAGCCGAAAGGAAAAAATATGATTTTCAAAATGATGGAAACAGGACCGCTTATGGTCAACTGCTATATAGCTGCCGATGAAGAGACAAAGGAGGCGGTGGTCTTTGATCCGGCAGGAAATGTGGACCGGATCTTGAAAATCCTTGCCGATGATGACCTGAAGGTGAAATACATTTTTAATACCCACACCCACTGGGACCACGTGGGCGGAAACCGCGAGCTCCAGGAGGCCACCGGGGCACCGATA
>JAFDAP010000462.1 GCA_019313765.1 Deltaproteobacteria bacterium
TCGATGTTGGACGTTCGTTTTTTAATCCGGTTTTGGTCATTGAATATTGGAATTTGAGATTTATTTGTAATTTGGTGCTTGGGATTTGTATTTTTAGACACAAAAGTCCAAGGCCGAGACATTATCCCGGAGGCCCGGAGGACGTGGTTTTCTAAGACAAAATAACACTGTAACCCCCTGAAAACGGTAACATCTTGACAAAATGTCAATCCTGTGGGATTAAAGGGTGTATCACATTTGATGGTCTCGTAAAAAATCCAAATCTATGTTTCTGAGGCATATAAGTTGTTGATATTACAACATGTAGTTTTTACTTTTTGTGCATTTTGTCCACCCTCCGTAGCAGGCTACTGCGGAGGACGGGCGCCTTTTTGCCTGTCGTAGCGTAGCGTAGATCCCGCTATCGGGGCCCAGTTAAATAGTAGTTTTTCCATTTAACCGGGGCGGCTATATCAATCAAACATAAGGAGAAAAATTCATGAAAGTGCTCGTAAGTGATGCAATGTCCGAAGTGGGCGTAAAAATCTTTGAGGAAACACCGGACATTGACGTGGACGTCAATACCGGGCTCTCGCCGGAAGAACTCAAAACGATTATCGGCGAGTATGACGGCCTTGCCATTCGGAGCGCCACCAAGGTCACGGCAGACATCATTGAAGCGGCCCACAACCTTAAGGTAATCGGGCGGGCGGGAATCGGCCTGGACAATGTGGACATACCTGCTGCCAGCCAGCGGGGCATCGTGGTCATGAACACACCCGAGGGAAACACCATCACCACGGCGGAACACACCATAGCAATGATCATGGCCCTGTCCCGCAACATTCCCCAGGCCACGGCCTCCCTCAAGCAAGGCAAATGGGAAAAGAAAAAATTGAAGGGCCAAGAGCTTTTCAACAAGACCTTAGGCCTGGTGGGATCCGGACACATCGGCAGCATTGTGGCGGACCGGGCCAAGGGGTTGAAGATGAAGGTAATTGTCTATGACCCGTATATCAAGCCGGAAACCCTTGAAAAATTGGACCTGGAACCGGTCTCTTTTGACGAACTGCTTAAAAGGGCGGATTACATAACAATCCACACGCCCAAGACCGATGAAACCACAGACCTGTTCAACAGGGAAACCATTTCTAAGATGCAAACAGGTGCCATGCTGATAAACTGTGCGCGCGGCGGAATCGTCAACGAACAGGACCTTTACGAGGCACTGGAAACGGGGCATTTGGGTGGTGCGGCACTTGATGTGTTCGCCACGGAACCGCCCGGCGAAATAAAACTGATGAGCCTTTCTAATTTTATCTGCACGCCTCACTTAGGCGCCTCAACCGAAGAGGCCCAGGACAACGTGGCCAAGGATGTGGCCGAACAGATCGTCGCATACCTCCTTCACGGATCGGTCAAGAATGCCGTAAACGTCCCGTGTATAAGCGCCGAACTCATGAACACACTCAGGCCCTATGCCACGCTGTTGGAAAGGATGGGTTCTCTTCAAACCCAGCTTGCGGACAGCGCCATTGTGGAGGCGGAAATAGCATATTCAGGCAAAGTTACCGAACACGACCTGGCCCCTTTGACAACGGCCATGCTCAAAGGCATGTTAACACCCATCCTTAAAGATGCCGTGAACTTTGTCAATGCCCCTTACGTTGCTGCTGACCGCGGGATCAAGGTCGTGGAATCCAGGCGCCGGACCCACGAGCATTTTGCCAGCCACATAAAGCTCAAGGTCAAGACATTAGAAGGCGAAAATATTGTATCCGGCACTATCTTTGGAAAAGAAATGCCCAGGATCCTCCGTATCAACGACTTTTATTTAGAGGCCATTCCCGAAGGACACATCCTCCTTATAAATAATCAGGACAGCCCCGGTGTCATCGGCAAAATCGCCTCCACCCTTGGAAAACACTCAATCAACATCAGCCGAATGCAGGTGGGCGAGGAAAAGGACAAAAAGCAGAACATCATTCTTTTGACCACAAGTACGGTTGTCCCCGAAGACGTCCTTGATGAGCTTCGGAATTTGGAGCATGTTTTTTCGGCAAGGAAAATAGAATTGTAGGTAAAACTTTAGATCTTTTGAAATACTATCGCTTCCCTCCCCCCTTTTTAAAAGGGGGGCCGGGGGGGATTTTAGATCTGAAAATCCATAGCTATTGGCCAATCTGTTTAAGGAGAGAATAATGAACGAGGAAGAAAAAGGTTTTATAATTAAGGACAGGAGATCATTTGACGAAAAGGGCGATTTAAAGGATATCGAGCCTGAAAAGGATAAGAAACCGGAAGGTGAAAAAAATGAGGCTGAACCCAAGAAAGAGGCCCCTAAGGAGGATACCGAAAGCCTCCCCCTGCCGGAAGTCAATTTCTCAACACTGATCTTCAGCCTCAGTTCTTCCGCCCTCTTTCATTTTGGTGAAATCGCCGACCCGCAGACCGGTGAAAAAAAGAAAGACCTGCCCTTAGCCAAACATGCCATCGACACTATTGCCATGCTAAAGGAAAAAACCAAGGGAAATCTGACGGAAGAAGAACAGAAATTTATCGACAGTGTCTTAAAT
>JAFDAP010000463.1 GCA_019313765.1 Deltaproteobacteria bacterium
CCGGTCCCGGCTCCTTTCCGGTAGGGAAGGTGAATTTTCTCCATCTTTATCCGCTGACACTTCTGGAATTCCTCGATGCCATGGGAGAATCGAGATACAGAAAGCTGCTTAAAGATGCCGACCTAACTACTCCGCTTGCTGAAGCGTTTCATTCGCATTTGATAGACTTGCTTCGCCGTTATTATTTTGTTGGCGGTATGCCGGAAGCGGTAAAGCATTTTGCCGAGACGGATAATGGGCTGGAGACCAGGGAGATTCAGGAAGAAATTATCAAATCCTATGTTTTGGATTTTGCCAAGCACGCCCCCTCAGCCGACATACCCAAGCTCACACTGATTTGGGATTCCATACCTAAGCATCTTGCAAGGGAAAACAAGAAGTTCGTTTTTTCTGCTATTAAGAAAGGAGCAAGGGCGCGGGCATATGAAAATGGCCTGACATGGCTGGAAGATACAGGTCTGATTCACAGGGCGAATGCGGTTGAAACCGTCAAACATCCCCTCAAGCATTATGCGGACACCGGTTGTTTTAAAGTGTATGCGCTGGATGTCGGATTGTTAGGGGCATTGGCCGGGTCACCCGTTGAACTGTTGGCGCAGGGAGAGCGACTCTTCAATGAGTATGAGGGAGCCTTTGTGGAGAATTATGTTGCCCAGCAACTTGTTTCCCATTTCCATCAGCAGCTTTACTACTGGCGAAGTAAAGGCGGAAAGGCCGAGCTTGATTTTCTTTTTGAATTCCAAGGGCATATTTGCCCGCTGGAGGTTAAGGCCGGTATTAATCCAAAGAGCAAAAGCCTGAAGTCTTATGATTTACAGTTCAAACCGGACCGGCTCATGCGTACAAACCTCCTTAACTTCAAAAAGGATGGAAAAATTTATAACCTCCCACTTTACGCCGTATCCCTGTTGCCTGAATTTATTTCTGGATCCGGCTAAGTCCGAACGTAAAGGATCATTTACCTGAACTCTTGAAATGTTTGCCACCGGAATGCGAAGCCTATTCATCGGGGCCAAGCCTATTATATCGGGACTTTTATTCAGGCTTTCAGGTTATACAGTATTTTTAAGCTGGTACATCACAAATAGAGCGAATGGGAAGGGCATTTTCAATGGCGCCCTTGCCGGGGTTTTTATAATCATTTTCTATGATCACAATTTTTCTTAGCCTTGAGATACTATTCCCTTATCGCAAGAATGGGCTGGGTTGTGATCTCTGGAAAATATCTCAAGTGGAAATAGCAGATGAATATGGATGTTCCGGGTTCAAATTAAATAAACTGCAAAACTCAAGGGCCCCTATTCATACACTTTCTTAAAAGGCTCAGGTTCATGGCAAAAACAAGATTCTAAGTCAACAATCTGCACTGTTCTTTCGTGATTCTATTTTCAAATCAGAGCTTTAGATTACTCCGACAAGGCCATGAGCCCTGTGTCTCTTTGCGTGTCGCAAAAGGTGTCGTGAACGTGTCGCAAACATTGTCGTAAATTTGTCACAAAGATCAACCCGGCTTCGCAAGGCGGTAAAGCAGGCGGTGGGTTTCACCTTCGCTGACGATCAAGCCGTGGTCCACCATCGCCTTCAGGTCCCGCTGCAGAGACCGGCGGTTGACATCGGGACACAAGCCTTCGAAATCCTGGATGGTCAGGGTGCCGTGCTCCAGGATGTGTCCAAGGGCCTTGGCTTGACGGACCGAAAGTCTGTGTTCTTTGACGAGCACATCTCGGCGGATGGCCTGTTCCCCCCGCTCCCTGACCTCGGCAAGCTGGGTGCTCAGTCCTTCAATAAAATACTCCAGCCAGCCGGACATATCCATATCGTTTTCTCTGACACCCTGAATCGCCCGGTAGAATATGGCGCGATCCCGGTCATAGTATTCACTGATGGTGAACAACCGTTTGAAATCGTATCCGGCCCGGTAAAGGCATAGGGTGGAGAGCAACCTGGAGGCGCGGCCGTTACCGTCCAAAAATGGATGAATATGCACGAGTTGAAACTGGGCGATACCACTTAACAACACCGGGTGCGTTTCAGCCTCGATGTTTAGATATTTCACCAACTCAGCCATCATGATGGGAACATCGTGTGCCGGAGGCGGTGTGTAGATCGTCTCGCCGGTGACTGAATTTACCACGTAATTTTGGATTCTTCGATATTCACCCGGAGCTGCCGAACCACCCCTAACGCCTTCCACGAGCCGTTTGTGGATTTCCCTTATCAGACCTTCCGTAATCGGATCACCGCTTTTGAGATAGTCGGAAACAAAATCAAAAGCCTTGCGGTAATTCAGCAGTTCCCGTGCATCATCCGGGTCGGCCTCGGGGACACTGTCGCCTTGCCACAGGCGCTCGGCTTGGTCCAACGTGAGGCGCGTGCCTTCGATATGGGTCGTATGATGGGCTTCCAGAACCAAGGCCCGATTACCCATCTCCCGAACCCAGTTTTCGGAGAGTGTCGCCGCCTCCAGAAAGCCTCTGGCCCGTTCAATGCGGGTTAGCCCGGCGGTGATGCGGTTGGTGATTGTAAATTTCGGATCAAAACCTATACTG
>JAFDAP010000464.1 GCA_019313765.1 Deltaproteobacteria bacterium
CATATCACACACCCTGTGATCCTGATATTTATCAAGAACATAATCCAGGTTCGGCAGGGAGAGATCTTCTAAGATGTCATATGTTTTCGCATGGACGACTGTTTCTTCCTTATCCTTTTCCTTTCCTTCAACCTCAAATCTCTGAAAGAAATTGCAGAATCTCACAATATGAACCAGTTCGTGTGTAAAGACATATACAAGAAGGGGCAAAAGATTGATTTCTTTATCTCTTCTCAAGGCTTTCAATATCATGTGATCCTGAAGGCAGATCAAATAATAATCGCGATCCTTTGTTTTCGGCTCAAACCCATCTCCTATCCTTGAGCATTTGTTAAGCATTGCAAAGGCATGTTTGCTTATCTCATTCCCATCTAAGGAGGGCAGAGTTTTCACCTCATAGCGGTGTCTCTTCCACTGGCCAAGGGAGAATTTATAAAAATTCCCTGTTGCGTCCTCGGCAATATCAAGGGCATCGCTTACCGTCATGAGATCATTACTTTTGAAAGACAAAAAGGCCATTTTCAAAGGTCTCTTTTTCGAACGAATCTAAGGAGAAAATAAGGCCGTTCAGGAAATTGTCAATACCTGAACAGGCTTTTTGGTGGTGGCGGTGACTGGATTTGAACCAGTGACTCTGCGGATATGAGCCGCATGCTCTGACCATCTGAGCTACACCGCCTTTGCCAAAACCATAATCCTATATTTATTAAGAAAATCTGATTTTTTGTCAATGAAATAATGATTTTACTTTTTTTGAATTGGAAGCTAAAGTTAAACAAAACGACCTGAAAGGAGAGAACGACTGTGAACATTGCCAAAAATCTCGATAATGCGGCCTTCTATTTTCCTGAAAGGACCGCCGTTATCGAGGAGGACAGAAAGATCAGCTTTTTTGAGTTCTCCCGGGAATCCAATCGGGTTGCCTCGGCTTTGACAGACATGGGAGTTCAGCCAGGTGATCGCATTGCTATTTGTGCACCTAACTCCTATTACTGGCTGACATTTTACTTCGGGATTCTAAAAGCCGGCGCCGTAGCCGTTACCCTCTCAACCGGCTTGAAAAAGGGAGAGCTAAGCCAGATCATGGAAGACGCCAAACCGAAGATCCTTTTTACGGCGGACGACAAGCTTGACGACTTAGGTGAGAGGCAAAGCCAGCCTTACCTGGAAAAGATAATCAGCCCGCAGGGCGACATTTCCTATGAAAGATTAGTTGATATGGGCACAAACTCATTTGAAACGATCGACAGAAAACGAACGGATACGGGGGCTATCCTGTACACAGGGGGTACCACGGGCATTCCAAAAGGGGTTATGCTGTCCCATGAAAACCTGATGACCTCAATACATAACGTCTCCTATAATGAACGCTCAACCCCTGATGATTGTGCCCTCTGTTTCCTTCCATTTAACCACGTCTTTGCCCAGGTTCATATCATGAATTCCACCGTTTACAGCGGGGGTTGCCTGGTAATTCTCCCATCTTTTGACTTAGACAGGGTTATCCATGCTATCAAACGGCATCGGGCAACAAAGCTTTACGCCGTGCCTACCATTTACATCCGTTTATTGTCCTTTGACGCCTTGGAGGACAAGCTAAAATCTTTAAGATACTGTTTTTCGGCCGCGGCCAGCATGGCCGAGGAGTTGGTACGAGAATGGAAAACACGCATGGATTTGAATATCTACGAGGCGTATGGAATGACGGAAAGTGCGTCCATGGTCACTTATAACCATTATTATCGTCACGTGATCGGCTCGGTCGGCACACCCGTAAATATTAACGAGGTCCAGATCAGAGATCCGGCCGGCAACTTACTCGGCCCCGGTGAAGAGGGGGAAATCTGTGTTTGTGGTCCCAATATAATGAAGGGGTATCTGAACAAACCTGATGAGACCCGGTCCGTGTTTTGGGATAACTGGTTTCGGAGCGGCGACATAGGGGTGATCAAAGAAGACGGATACCTCTATATTGTCGATCGGTTAAAAGACATGATCATCACCGGCGGTGAGAACGTCTATCCAAGAGAGATAGAAGATGTCCTTTTTACAAGACCGGAGGTTCAGGAATGCGCGGTCATCGGCCTGCCCGACAAGGAATATGGAGAAAGGGTAACTGCTTTTATCATTCCCAAGGAAGGCCTGCATGTGGATCCAGCCGCGCTCAAGGCATATCTAAAAACACACTTAGCCCCTTTCAAGGTCCCTAAAGAGTTCATAAGCGTCCAGGACCTGCCCAGGAGCAGCGCCGGAAAGATTCTGAAAAGGGAATTGAAAAGGCAGGTTATGGATAAGGAGTAAAAAGCCTGGCCCAGAGGGGATTTGCTTTGTAGGAGTTTCATCGACTTATTAAAATTCCAAATATCAAATCCCAAATATCAGACAAATTCCAATGACCAAAATTCGAAAATCCAAACAAGGTCTTGTCTTGGAAGGTTTTGGTCATTGAATATTGAAATTTGAGATTTATTTGTAATTTGGTGCTTGTAATTTGTATTTTTAGACACAAAAATCCAAGGCAGAGCCATCTATCTCTGACTCCCGCACA
>JAFDAP010000465.1 GCA_019313765.1 Deltaproteobacteria bacterium
CCCCCGCCATTTGAAGTGAATTCAAATGGTTCCACCCTCTCCGAGGCGTAGGCTCTACCCTCCGGCCTGGAAGCCCTACGGGCTGGAAGCGGAGCCGGAGGCCCACCCCAGACCGGGGCTTAATCGCCCTCGGCCTGTTGATGGACTTTTTACGAGCCCATCTTATTTGGTCTTCTTGATATAAAGTTTGTAGCAGTCCTCTTCCTCCTCCATGCCGAGGAATTCCTGACCGCATTTCTCGCACCAGGAAGGAATATCCTCCAGCGCACCGTCATAATCGGTCAAAATTTCCAGTACCTGGCCATTATCCAGGCATGCAAGTTTCTCTCCCGGTTCCAGGAGGTGAAGAGGACACATACGACAAACCAGATCCAGGGTATCATCTGCCTGCTGATTTTCTATGAATTTCATTTTCCCGGCCCCTTTCATCTCGTCAGACATTTACAATGTATACTGATTTAATCTATAGTTTTTTGGTATAGTTTAATGATTCTTTCTAATGCTGTCAAGGACAAATCTTCCCTTATCTGATTTTTATGCGCGAAACTTTATACAGGGATGCAAGCGTGGAGGGTGAAATACCAAGGCAGAGGCCCGCCAGGACGAACAGGTTGATCAGTGTGGTACGAAACAGGCCGAGCGTTTGCCATCGCCTCGCGGATGTCACCACGTGAACCGGCGCAATCCTGATGCGACCTTTTTTGGAGAGCCGACGGACCAAAAAGAGGTCCTCGGCAATCGGGACCTCCGGAAACCCACCAACCAATTCAAATACCGACTTCCGAATAAACAGTCCCTGGTCACCGTAAGGCAGGTTGAAGTATTGAGATCGGACATTTGTTATAAGCTCGATTAAGTTCATAAGAGGAGAATCAAGGTTCGTTTTGAAGCGGAATGCGCCGGCGACTGTTTCAGTATCCATCAAAGTCTCAAAGACATGGTTGACGTAACAGGTCGGCAACCGCGTATCGGCGTGGAGGAACAGGAGCACCCTGCCGCGGGCGGATGCGGCTCCCTGGTTTTGCTGCAGGGCACGGTCACGGGAACTCATCTCGACTCGCGCGCCTGCACGCATGGCCCGGGCCACGGTATCATCGGTGCTGCCTCCATCTACAACAATAATCTCCACATCTTCGTTAAGGGCGCTGCGGATAGTGGTCTCAATATTTTCCGCCTCGTTCAAGGTCGGGATAATGACCGAAACGTAAGGCACTTTCCCTGCCCATTCAGGCGGCAATAGTTTTAGGTCTTCAGCCGTATCGATATCCGTGAGTGAATCGAGTTCTTTGACCCTGAGGCCCTGTTCATTTGCCAGGTCTAACGTTTGACCAAGTACGGTCCCTGTTCCCCACTTGATACCTTGAAAGAGATGGGCAGGGCGGTTCAGCCCAACAAGCCAATACCCGCCATCCGTGCTCGGACCGATAACGAGGTCGTTTTCGGTCAGGGCGTCAAATGCCTGTCTCAGATGATCGGTCTTCAGTCCCGGAATATCCGTACCCAAGAGAACGACGCGCCTACAGCCACTCTGAAATGCTGCAAGAAATGCAGAGTATATGCGCATGCCGAGGTCTCCCGGCGTCTGACGAAAAAGAGAGACGCCCGAACCAAGCCAGCGGCGCATCTCCTGAATGCTGCCGCCTTCAAAACAGACCTCCACATCGATCCCTCGAGGCAACGCAAATGCCTTAGCCGTCCCTAAGGTTTTCTCTGTAAGCCACCGTTGAAGGTCCGCGGCGCCGGCAGGACCAATGGCGGGGATAAGACGGGTTTTCACTCTTCCCGGCACAGGATAACGGCCAAAGATGATCAGACGATCGTGTTGAAATTCTTTATGATTTCTCATACGATGCAAACGGTTCTATACTCGGAGTGGAAAATACTCCTCACGCCGGCCTTCACCTCTACCGGTATCGGCATGCCTTCGATTTCGATCAGAAAAGTCAAGTATATTTTGAGATATATTGTCATAAATGACAAGGGTGTTTTATGACCAGTTATCGTAAAAATCACACATGAAAGCGTGTTTTCCTTGACTAAATAGCTAATTTAAAATAATTTTCCTTAAGTTCTCGTATAATTGGTTTTGACCTTTATTGGAGGAAACCATGCCTGCCCTGTGGAATTTTTACCCCGTGAAATGCGAAGTTTACCCTGCCTGCCCCGCCTGCCCTGTGGAGTGCGAAGCCTATTCCACCGGGGAAGTGATCGCCCAAAGACCCCGTTTCTCAGATCGAGACCGGGGTTTTTTGGTTTGAGGAAACCCGAACCTCTGCGCCACACGCCCCCGAAAAGTGCCGCAGGGCAAATGGCATTCATGGCCGAAACAATGTGCATTGCCTGAAATCAATTAAACGTAAGGCTGAAAGCTGAATGCTGATGGTTTCAAGAGTCAAATTTAAATATATTCTACTAATATTAACAGTTCATTAACACATTTAATCACTTTAAATACAAGGCATGGACAAACAAATACAATATGCACCACAACGAGCGATTGAATCCAGCATTATCGAAATCCGTGGGAGTAAAGTCATTCTCGA
>JAFDAP010000466.1 GCA_019313765.1 Deltaproteobacteria bacterium
CACGCCGGCAGCGACCCTTGCAGCGGTCTCGCGGGCAGACGATCTTCCTCCTCCCCTGAAATCAAAATGACCATATTTTTTGAAATAGGTGTAATCGGCATGACCCGGCCTGAAAAGCTCACACAGGATTTCATAGGGTTCACTCCTGACATCCTGGTTATGTATAAACAAGGCAATCGGCGTCCCGGTTGTAAGCCCTTCAAAGACACCTGAGAGGATCTCCACACTGTCTGTTTCAGACCGGGGCGTATCAATGGAGTTGCGGCCCGGTCTGCGTCTTGCCATCTCCTTGACAAAATCTTCCTCAGAGAGAGGGATGCCTGAAGGACAACCGTCTATAACCGCTCCAATCCCCTTTCCGTGCGATTCGCCGAAAGTAGTGATCTTGAATGCCTGCCCAAAAGAATTTCCTGCCACCTTATTGGCCCTCCCGATGGTTCTTATGCTTGCGTGAAAAAGCCATCATAATCTCTTGCGCCACCTCTTCAGGAGTTTGCCTATTTGTGTCCACAGTATAATCTCTTGCGTGTTCATAGAACGGTGTTCTCTCATTGAGGATTTGATCAATTTCGTCTAAGGGGTCAACCCCGGAAAGGGAAGGCCGTAATCTGCCCGCTTTCCCTTCTCCTTTCATCCTGTCTTTGATGTCCGGCGCGTCGGTGTCAAGCCACACCACCCATCCATTTTTTCTTAGATTCTTCACGTTTTCCTGATCAATCACGACGCCTCCCCCTGTGGCAATGACTGAGGCATCTCTTGAAGCGATTGCTTCCACAATCTCCTTTTCCACTGCTCTGAAATCCCGCCAACCGTTTTGAGATACATAGGAATGTATAGGGAGGCCTGTCTTTTCTTCGATAAGCCGGTCTGTGTCCAAAAAAATCCTCTTCAAGTTACGGGCCAATAGCCTGCCCACAGTAGTCTTACCGCTGCACCGGTATCCGATCAAAACTATATTCATGACACCTGCCTGAATTGGACCAAAAAAAAGCCGCGGGCATTTTTTTATGCCCACGGCCTTGAAAACTTAAGAAATCAGCTTATCAGCACATGGGCGCACGTCTCCCGTAAAGATAAAAATAGAAGCCCTGCCATGGCTGATAACTGAAATTCATATCTGTCACTAACCCTTTCATTTACTAAAGTAGACGCTTTTAAATCATCGAAATCTATTTGTCAAGAAAAAAATTTTCAGGACCCGCCTTTGGGTTGAACTTTTTTGATGTACAAGGTTGCCGACTTAGGCGGAATTATCCTGCTTCCCGTTCCGGCGTTCTACATTTCTCCCAAAAAGATCGAAGAGTTGATCGATCATACCATGGGCAAAATTTTGGACCACATGGAAACAGATAACTCCCTTTATGAACGGTGGGGCGGGAAAGGGTAAACACGATAAATGCTGATGCCTTGAAATATCTCTTTACAAACAAGCGCAATAGTGATATTGATTGACAAGATTTATGGTCACTATCCAATCGTTAATAAGGAGAGACGTTATTTTGGAAAGGAATTATTTAAAACACAAAAGGATTCTTATCGTAGATGATGAGCCGGATGTGCTGGAAACATTGGAAGATTTGTTAGGAATGTGTGATGTTGTCAAGGCCTCCGACTTTGATTCAGCCAAGGAACTGTTGGAAGTCCAGTATTTTGATATGGCTATTTTGGATATCATGGGGGTAGACGGCTACAAGTTGCTGGAGATTGCCAACAAGAGAGATGTGATGGCAGTGATGTTGACCGCACATGCGTTAAGCCCTGAGGATACGGTAAAGTCCTTTAAAGAGGGCGCGGCCTATTATGTGCCAAAAGATAAAATGTCAGATATCGTCACCTATCTGAATGATGTCTTGGAAGCCAAAGAAAAAGGGAAAAAATTCTGGTGGAGATGGCTTGATAGGTTTGCTTATTTTTACGACGAAAAATTTGAATCTGATTGGAAAGATAAAGACGTGGAATTCTGGAAAAAATTCGGAGGATATTAATCTCGGGCACCAAGGTGTGATCATTTTTATGGGTCCTTGTTTGAAACAAATGGTTGATAAAAAACGGCGCCCTGAAATGCACTGCATTATTTTTTTTAAACGGGGCGTGTAAAAAAAGCTTGACATTTTATCTTCTAAAAATTATAAGGCTTTTTCATTAACTTTCTTTTGGAGTTTATTTCACAATTATGATCGCCTTATCGCAAAATATTATCGTCATTATCAGAGCAACAGGGATACTTGTATCTTTGTTGCTCCTCCTTCTGGTCGTCAGACTAAAATGTCCTGACCTGATAATGACATGATTTAAAAAAACCCTTTAAAATCCGTTATCAGGCAAGCCTGGTAACGGATTTTTTTTTGGCAGAAATTGACACCCATGTAAAAAGTCCTTTTTACATGAATTTAGGGATTTAGGGATTTAGAAATTGCGAATTATTGTGAATGGTTAGGCCTAAAGACGTTGCTCCAAATCCTGAAGTTTTCGACTTTTTGCGAGACCATCAAAATTATGGGGAGAGAAAAAGATGCATAAACAGATTACTCTCTACGA
>JAFDAP010000467.1 GCA_019313765.1 Deltaproteobacteria bacterium
CAGCTATAGTCTGCTATGCTGGTTGCCCTGATCGCGTGCAGATGCGGTGCCTGTGAACGCTTACCAAAAAGTGATGCCCTGATGGCGCGTAAGATATAAGATCAGATGTGAATCGAGACGGTTATATTATTTTCTGTAAGGTGATATGTTGGTCACATCATCCACTCTTTCGCAGTGTCCTGATATTTGGGATAGATGTACGACTTTATATAATTTAGCAACTTATGTACTTTATCCCAAATATCAGGACACGCTGCCAACTGATTATTTTCATATCACCTGGAAGAAAATGATATAACCGTCTCGATTCACTCCTTCGATACGAATCAACTCTTTAAGAATTAAGGATTCGCTGTAGATAAGGGGTGCGAAACTTGAGTTGCTTCCTTATATTTTCGGACCTGACCGGCCAAAATAGCAGCCAAATCCTTATTTTCAAGATTATCTTCAATCACCCGCTCAAAGGCACTCCCTATTACTACTCCATCTGCAACCGATGCAACGGCCGCCACATCATCTGTGGTGGAAATACCGAATCCAACACAAACGGGAAGAGAAGTTACGCTACGAAGGGAATCTACCTGCCGGCCTATGCTTTCAGTTTTAAGCCCGCTGCTTCCAGTAACCCCGGTCTTTGAAACAAGATAAATAAAGCCCCGTGCATCTGCCGTAATTTTCCTCATCCTATCCAAAGATGTGGTTGGAGCAATCAAACGAATCAAAGCCAGGTCAGCTCCCGGCCAGGTTCCTGTCATTTCATCCGACTCTTCCGGTGGAAGATCAACCACCAGAACGCCATCAGCACCAACATCCAGAGCATCCTTATAAAATTTCTCATTTCCGTAGGCGTGTATGGGATTGTAATAGCTGAAAAGAATGATCGGAACTGCTGTCTCTTTCCGAAGCTTTCCTGTCATTGAAAGGACAGCTTCTAAATTTATCCCTTTTTCAAGAGCCCTGGCAGATGACCTCTGAATTACCGGCCCGTCTGCCGTAGGATCTGAAAACGGCACCCCCAGTTCCAGAACATCGATACCTGCCCTGCACATGGAAGCAACAATATCAAATGATGCCTGCATGTCAGGATCGCCTGCTGTTACAAACCCCACCAGCGCTTTTTCACCTTTTTTTTTCAATTCTTCAAATGTTCTATCTATTCGGTTCATGATCCTCAACTCCCTTTAGATTAGAAAAAACAATCTCGAGATCTTTATCTCCTCTTCCTGAAAGATTTACTACGATAACCTCATGGCCCGGCCGTGTGCTTGCATACTCGGTTGCCCATGCAACTGCATGGGAACTCTCAAGTGCCGGAATTATCCCTTCAAGTGAGCAAAGCATTTGAAACGCTTCCAGGGCCTGCCTGTCATCAATCGATACATAACGGACTCTATCTAAATCCTTTAATAATGAATGCTCCGGCCCGACACCGGGATAATCTAGGCCCGCCGAGATCGAATGAGCTTCCTTGATCTGTCCGTTTTCATCCTGGAGCAGGTACGATTTCGACCCGTGTAAAACTCCCACACTCCCTTTTGAAAGTGTGGCGGCATGTTTTCCACTCTTTATCCCGGACCCGGCAGCCTCGACTCCAACCATTTTCACCGGATCATTCATAAAAGGATAAAAAAGCCCCATTGCATTACTTCCTCCTCCCACACAGGCAACAAGCATATCAGGCAGCTTCCCGGCAGATTCGAGAATCTGCTTTCTGGTTTCCTCACCAATTACCTTTTGAAAATCCCGAACCATTACAGGGTAAGGGTGCGGACCGGCAACCGATCCGATCACATAAAACGTATCTTGAACCGCTCCCACCCAGTAACGCATGGCCTCATTCATTGCGTCTTTTAAAGTCGAAGTACCGGAAACCACTTTTATCACTTCGGCGCCCAGAAGCTTCATCCGCTTAACATTTGCCGCTTGCCGCCGGATGTCTTCTTCTCCCATGAAAATGCGGCATTCCATCCCGAAAAGCGCGGCCACAGTTGCCGTAGCCACTCCGTGCTGACCCGCCCCGGTCTCAGCAATTAATTTCTCTTTTCCCATCCAGTGTGCCAGAAGCGCCTGGCCGAGTGTATTGTTTATTTTGTGCGCACCGGTATGAGCAAGATCTTCCCGCTTAAGATAAATCGACGCTCCTTTAAAATGATTGCTCATCCGTTTTGCATGAAAAAGTGGTGTCGGCCGCCCCGCATAATTTTTCAGCAAAGCAAAGAATTCTTCCTGAAAAGCTTTGTCCGGTAAAAATTTATTGCAGGCCTCTTCAAGCTCCAGCACTGCCGGCATAAGAGTCTCTGCAACATATCGTCCGCCGTATGGCCCGAAATGACCTTTTGAATCAGGCATCGCTCCTTTTTCAAACCTTCCGCCATCTTCAAATAAAGTATTGCTTTGCATCAAAAAATCCTCCTTGTTTTTCTTTTAAGATCACACATTGAAACAGCCTGAATAAAAGCCCCAACCCTGCCGGTATCTTTCAGGCCCGGCGAAAGTTCCACGCCTGAACTGACATCAACTGCATCAGGAG
>JAFDAP010000468.1 GCA_019313765.1 Deltaproteobacteria bacterium
AATTCCAGAAATTCTTCTAAGGTGAGTTGCTCTAATTCTTCTTTCATTTCCTCATCGCTCACAGGTTCATTGGCCATATCTTCCCCTGTTTTGGGACGAATTAAATTGACGAGATGCTCCTCGTTTGGGTCGTCCAGCCATGCCTTCACCAGTTCAACGGGTTCGCGGATTTCCTCCAACTCCTGCCACATATTAAAGGCTATTTCCCCGGAGTCGCCCGAGGCTAAGTGAGGCGCGACAAAAAACTGATCCAATATGACGGCGACCGGTGTATATATCTCCCTTTCGATTAGCCCTCGCAACTTTTCCATATAAGCTGCTTCAAACATTTCTCCAATCATTTGATCCGTATTTAGTCCTTCCCTTACCATCACGCCATATTTCAATCTCAGGGGCCGGTCCCCCTTAACAGGGCCGGGGACCCAGGGACTGTATTCAGCCTCATGGTCGCTCGCTTGAGGGGATTCCTGCAGGGCCGGCTCGAGTTCGAATGATCGGGGTTCTTGTGCCGGATGGTCTTCTAAGACCTGTATCCGTGTGCCCGGACTCAAGGGATGAAAGGCGCCGTCTTGTGTGGTGACGCCCACCTCATGATGGCCGCAGGAAGGACATTTTTTAGCAGTAACAATCCCGGTAAGCGGCATCTCTTTTTTGATTTCCAAGGTTATTTCTCTTTTTTTATCCGGCAACACGGTTGCCTTGGTCCATAGTATGGAGCGAGCCGACCATGTCGGCGGATCGAGCGAGGCAATCCTGCTTACATATACATCAACGCATTAAGCCGGGCAGGAACAGGGCGATCTGGGGGAAAAACAGGAGGATAATATTGCAGACAAGGAGGGCCAGAACCATGGGAAGGACTCCTTTGAATATGACTTCCAATGGCACATCTTTGGCCACACCGTAAACAACATAGACATTGACACCCACCGGCGGCGTAATCACACCCATCTCAGTTATGAGCACAATTACAACACCAAACCAGATCGGATCAAAACCTAACGCCTGTGACACCGGGAAAAAGATGGGAATGGTCAGCATAATCATGGCAAGGGCATCCATGAAACAGCCCCCGAAAAGATATATCAGAACAATTACCATCATGACAGCGGATCGGGGGAGGGGAAGACCTGCGACCCATCCGGCCAGCTCAAAAGGGACCCTGGTAATGGCCATAAAATGACCGAAGACCGTAGCTCCGGTAACAATCACCATGACCATGCAACTGATCCTGGTGGTGTCTGCCAGAGATTGGACAAAGCCATCCCACGTCAGTTGTCTCCTGCAAATAGCGATCATCAAGGTCAACAAGGCCCCAACGGCAGCAGCCTCGGTGGGAGTAAAAAATCCGAAGAAAATTCCTCCCATAACAAGACCGAAAATGACCAAGGTCTCCAGCACACCGGTGAAAGACTTGATTTTTGCTTTAAGTTCGGTCTGAGGGCCCGGTGGGGCTAATGAGGGGTTTCTCATGACCTGAAGATGAATAGCCATCAAAAAGAGAAAACTGAGAAGGATACCGGGAAGGATACCGGCAGCGAAGAGCTTGCCAATGGATTGTTCGGTCAGAATACCATAGACAATGAAAATGACGCTTGGCGGGATGAGAATACCCAAACTTCCCGCAGCGGCCACGGTGCCTGTTGCCAGGCCCATATCGTACTTATATCGCTTCATTTCCGGTAGCGTCACGGTGGCCATTGTTGCCGCCGTGGCATTTGTTGAGCCGGAAATGGCCGCAAACCCTGCACACGCGCCTACGGTGGCCATTGCAAGACCCCCTTTGCGGTGACCCATAAGCACGTATGCGGAATCATAGAGCCTTCGGCTGATACCTGCGTGAAAGGCAATCTGGCCCATAAATACGAATAAAGGGATTACAGTCAGGCCATAGGAAGAGAACACATCCCATATGTCTCTGGCTAAGAGGCTCAGCCCTGCACTATAATTCACCACATAACTGAACCCGAATAATCCCACGAACGCCATAACAAAACCCACCGGCATATTGGAAAACAAAAGGATAACCAGTATGGCGATACCTATAATTCCTATGGTTGTCAGACTCATTTACCGCGCACCTTCATAAAATTTTTGAACAGATCTGCCAGCAATATAAGACAAACCACAGCGGCCGAAAAGGAGATCCCGTACACAAAGGGATAAAACGGCAATTGTAATGTCAGGGAAACCTCGCCTGTGGAGTGTAGATCATTTCCATATAAAAAGGACTGCCATGCAATAAAGACAAAAAGGATAAGCCCGAATATCGTGGTGATACTCCCAATAATCCCTTGAATTCGTAAGGGAAACATGCGTACAATCAGACTCACCTCCACATGCCCTTTTTGAACAGACGTATGGGCCATTGCAAAAGATACGGCCACGGCACCCATAAAACAGACCAGTTCGTATGTCCCGGGGATAGGCCTGCGCAAAAGACGCAATACCACATCCGCACAGGTGAGCACCATCATAAAGAAGATTGCGGCTCCTGCAATCCAGAACAAGACTTTTGACAGCTCGTTG
>JAFDAP010000012.1 GCA_019313765.1 Deltaproteobacteria bacterium
GGCCCGGGCCTCTGACAGGTACCCCTGAACGGTTTGGGTCAAGGCATCCGGGGTTCCGGGATACCATGTGCCTGCCAGGATGGAGGTACGGACATCTTTGAGGGCCTTTTCCTCTCCTGCTGCCTGGTAAGGGAGCAGCCAGAGAGTGCAAAGAATAAGGGGGACAAGGCCGAAGGGTCTGAAGAAATATTTGTACATTGATCAGGCTCCTAAATTTCTTGCCTTATTATAGTCTGGTAGGATAAAAAAGGAAACCTTATTTTAAGTTCGGGATTCAGTTATGATCATCGATTTTCACACGCACGTGTTTCCTTCTTTTTTCAGGGATGAGCGGCCCGCGTTCTTCTCCGGTGAACCTGCTTTTGAATCCATTTATCGTTCCCCACAGGCAAGGCTCGCCGGGGCCAGGGAACTCATAAGGAATATGGATGAGGAGGGAATTAACAGGTCGGTGATTTTCGGGTTCCCATGGGAAAAAGCGGAAAACTACCTCAGGCATAATGACTATGTCATTGAGGCGGTCCATCGTCACCCTGATCGCCTGACCGGTTTTTGCTGCTTCTCTCCCTTCGCGCCCGGCGGACCGGAAGAGGCGGAAAGGTGTCTCAAGGCGGGGCTTGCAGGTGTCGGGGAATTAGCCGTTTACGGGTCAGGGCTGTCATCTGAAGCGGTTCATGCGTTAAAGGCGGTTCTGGACCTGTGTTCCCGGTTTGATGTGCCTTTTTTGCTCCACACCAATGAGCCTGTGGGCCATCAATATCCCGGAAAGGCGCCCATGACCCTTGATCAGGTCTATGGATTTCTTAAGGCATATCCCAAAAACCGCATTATTCTCGCCCACTGGGGAGGAGGGATCTTCTTTTATGCCTTGATGAAGAAAGAGGTGAGAGAGGTTCTCAAAAATGTCTGGTTTGATACTGCGGCCTCCCCTTACCTTTACACGCCGGATATTTACAGGATCGCCGGGGAGGTGATCGGTTTTGAAAAAATCCTCTTTGGAACAGATTATCCCCTGCTTAAAGCGCAGCGATACTTCAAGGAAATGGCATCAGCAGGTCTTTCTTCCCGGGCTATAGAGCAGATTAAAGGCTTGAATGCAAAAAAAGTGTTAGGGCTTTCCTATCCCTCATAGCCGTCAGGCTAAGCTAATTCCCAATTGAGATATGACAAGTTCGAGGTCTAAATTCCAAATCACAAGCACCAAATTTCAAACAATATCCAAATCTCAAATACCAATGACCAAAACAATGCAGCGTCATAATAGCTCAATAAGTCGCGGTTGTTATCCAAAGATGTCCATATAAATTTGGATTCCCAAAAATATTGCGCTGATAAGGCGCGTTTTGATATTGTAATTTGGAATTTATTTGGAATTTGTGATTTAGAATTTGTGATTTATTTAGTATTCCGCTTTGGATATCTTTAGCCTGACGGCTATGCCCTATCCCCCTATTGATGACATCTGTCCGGGGAAGTGAAGTGAATCATGGGAAGCTCTTGTGTGTGCGAAGGGCTTATTAAATGCGGTTTTCAGGATAATCCGTGCCAGGTCATTGTCTGATGCCCCCTGTCTCATCGGACCTTTCAGGTCCTCCTCCTGATCAGATAGAAGGCAGGGCCTCAAACTGCCCCTTGCGGTGAGGCGAAGTCGATTGCATGTATGGCAGAAATGGTGCGTCAGGGGACTGATGAAACCGATTTCTCCCGGGGCCCCTTCAAACCTGAAACGCTCGGCCGGACCGTCCAATGCGGTTTTTGAAACCTGTACCAGTTTTCCCAGGCTGCTGAGTTTTTCTTTGATCACGGAGTTGGGAACATGATTCAGGGAATTGTTTGTACTTGCAATTCCAAGGGGCATATATTCAATGAACCTTATGTGGTAAGGGTGCTCTAAAGAAAGCCTGGCAAAATCCAGGACCTCGTCATCGTTGACGCCCTTGATGACAACTGCGTTGATTTTTATGGGCTGAAACCCCATTTGCCTTGCCCGATCAATACCTGCCAGAACCTGTACCAGACCATCGCAGCCGGTTATTTTTTTGTATTTTTCTCTTTTAAAGGAGTCTAAGCTGATGTTGAGTCTCTTTATGCCTCCGGTTTTGAGCTTCTCCAGGTTCTCCTTCAGATAAATTCCATTGGTGGTAAGCGCGACGTCCTTAAGACCGGTAAGACCGGTCAACTGAGGTATGATTTTACATAAGCCTTTGCGCACAAGGGGCTCTCCTCCTGTCAGGCGGATTTTTTCAACCCCGAGTTTTACGGCAATTCCGGCTATGCGCAGTATTTCTTCATAGGTGAGTATGTCCTCGTGCCGGAGTTTTGGGATGCCTCCACCCGGCAGGCAATAAAGGCACCGGAGGTTGCACCGGTCGGTCACGGAGATGCGCAGGTAGTTGAGCCGCCGGTTGTATTGATCAACTAATCGTTTATGATTGGTTTCCATTAAATTCTCGTTTGTTTTCAAGTTAGTCCGCTTAGCTCAAGCCTTATCATAATGGCTGAATTGCATGGTGAAGGTGCCACGTCCCTGGGAAGCGGATCGAAGGGATGTGGAATAACCGAACATCCTGGAAAGGGGGACGCTGGCGGTGAGGACCTGAACCTGACCGTTGCTGGTAATCTGCTCAATTTTTCCCTGCCTGGTATTCAAATCGCTTATGACCTCACCCATAAACTCTTCGGGGACCAGCACCTCTGCCTTCATGATGGGTTCGAGTAGGAGAGAGGCAGCTTTGGCACAGGCATTCTTAAAGGCCATGGCCGTTGCGATTTTGAAGGCCATCTCGTCGGACGTCTCCTTCATTTGGACATTCAGGAGGACCGTTTGAACGTCTATTACAGGATAGCCCATAAGTACACCGCTGGTTTCGGCGTCGGAAATGCCCTGCCTGATGGCATTTAAAAATTCTTCGCTAAGATCCGGGTCCTCGCAATGGTCAACAAAACGGTTTGCCTTACCTCTCGGCATGGGAGAGACCTGAATCTTGACGCCCGCAAAATGCTGCTGCCCGGCGAGTTCCCTTTGGAAGACCTCCTCGTGTTCCACGGATTCCGTTATTGTCTCCCGGTATACTACCTGGGGTTTTCCCTGGTTCGTGTCCACTAAAAACTCACGTTTGAGACGGCCCACAATAATTTCAAGGTGTAATTCGCCCATACCGGAGATGATTGTCTGTCCTGTTTCTTCATCAATCCTGAATTTGAAAGTGGGATCTTCATCCGACAGTTTGTTAAGGGAATCCATAAGTTTATCTTGATCCTGGACCTTTTTGGGCTCGACGGCCACACTGATCACAGGCTCGTTGAATTCAATGGGTTCGAGCAGAATAGGGTGGTCTTTGATGCACAGTGTGTCTCCGGTCGTTGTCAGATTCAAACCCATTGCAGCAACAATATCGCCTGCCGAGGCCTGATCAACGCGTTCTCTCTTGTTGGAATGCATTTTAAGAAGCCTGGCGAGTTTTTCATTTATACCCTTGCCCGGGTTGTAAACAAGGCCCCCTGTTTTAACGCTGCCGGAGTAAACCCTGATATAGGTCATTTTTCTCCCCTGGTCCATCATGACCTTGAAGGCCAGGGCGGAAAACGGTCCCTTTGCTTCCGCGGCCCGGGACGCCTCTTTCCCGGTAGAGGGTATATTCCCGACAACCGGCGGAATATCAACAGGAGAAGGTAAGTAATCAATAATTCCATCCAAGAGGGGTTGTATGCCCTTGTTCCTCAAGGCCATACCGCAAAAGACCGGCACCAATCCCAGGTTGATGGTCGTCTCACGTATGGCCTGCTTGAGTTCTTGAACTTGAATATCTTCTTCTGAAAGATATTTCTCCATTATCAGGTCATTCTTGTCTGCCAAGGTTTCCAGGAGCAGGTCCCTGTACCGGGAGGCATCTTCCATAAACTCCCGAGGAATGGGCTCCTCACCATATTCAATTCCTAATGTCTTTTCTTCCCATATAATGACCTTCATCTTGACAAGGTCTATAATACCCTTGAACTGGTCCTCTAATCCCATAGGGAGTTGGAGAATGAGCGGGATGGAACCAAGACGGTCCCGGATCATTTGTACGGCCCTGAAAAAATTCGCACCAACACGATCCAGTTTATTGATAAAGGCGATCTTCGGGACTTTATACCTGTCTGCCTGGTGCCAGACAGTTTCGGATTGCGGTTCAACGCCGCCCACGGCGCAGAAAACCCCGATTGCACCATCCAGGACACGGAGCGCACGTTCCACTTCGATGGTGAAATCCACATGACCCGGCGTATCTATAATATTAACAGTGTGCCCTCGCCAGTCACAGGAGGTCACGGCAGATGTTATGGTGATGCCCCTTTCCTTTTCTTCCAACATCCAGTCCATGGTGGCTTCGCCATCATGCACTTCGCCCATCTTGTGGACGCGGCCGGAGTAAAAAAGGATACGTTCCGTGACCGTGGTCTTGCCTGCATCGATATGGGCTATGATGCCGAGGTTGCGGGTTTTTGTAAGTTTCCCTGCCGGTGCCATGTTATTCTTATGTTGTCCGATAAAATATGGTTAATCCTGCCAAAAGGACAGCCTCCTATCAGCTTTACAACAATAATCAACCTATTTCAAAATCCCCACTGGCCCCCCTCCGGCCTGTTTGACATGGAGGGTAAATCTAAGGTATCTTGCCTGGTCTGTCAAGGCAATAACTTTTATAGATACTTCAATCATCGCAGGCCTTGTCTCTTGTTTTTAAATGCGAACTGAGAAGTCTCTTTCAAAGAGCCACAATTAGGCTCAAGCGGGATTTGTGGAGCGCCCCACCTAAGGCGTTTTGTTTATGCAAAATCAGCGAGTAGTTGAACACTTTGTAGTGGAGACAGAATGAAAAAAAAGCGCCCAGCCCGGGACCCGAAATCAGTTCCCCGCACCATGACCGGGCAGAAACTGATGGATATGTTCGATCTCTTGTATGCTCACTTTGGCCCTCAGAACTGGTGGCCTGCTGAGACGGACTTAGAGATGATGGTTGGTGCGGTGTTGACGCAAAATACAAACTGGAAGAACGTGGAAAGGGCGATTGAAAATTTGAAAAGCAAGGATTTGCTGACAGTGAATGCCCTCTGTTCCATATCCATCGAGGCCTTAGCTCAGGAGATCCGGCCCGCCGGGTATTACAACATAAAGGCCAGGCGATTAATGAATTTGATTCAATTTATGAAGGACCGATACGGAGAAGATCTATCAGGTTTTTCTAAGGATGGAACGCAGAAACTGAGAGAAGGCCTTCTTTCTGTCAATGGGGTCGGCCCGGAAACCGCGGACAGCATCCTTCTTTATGCTGCCCGCCGGCCCGTGTTCGTGATTGACGCCTATACCCATAGAATTCTGAAGAGACACGGTATGAGCGAAGACCAGGCGACCTATTATGAATTGCAGGAACTGTTTATGGACCACTTGCCTGAAGATCAAGAACTATACAGCGAGTTTCATGCGCTTATTGTCCAGGCAGGAAAGAATTACTGCAAAAGAAAGCCCCTCTGCCTTGAGTGTCCTCTCGAAAAGTGGGAGAGAGAGTTTTGACAAAAAACATTGTCTTGAATCCTAATAGTTGGCATTATCGGGTAATTTCAGATAGAGCGACAGGATGAATCCCGTTAGTATGAGGCCGCCTGTCAAGGCAATGCCCAGCGAAAAGGAACCTGCATCACCCATGATGCCGATTCCGATGGGAATGGCCCCGCCTCCTAAAACAAAAGCAAAGGGAACCGTAAGCGATACTGCGACGTTTCGGGCGCTTGGCGGGCCTATGGAGGAGAGGGCTGCAAAACCGGGCGGGAAAAAACAGACCGCGATGATAGGCTGCAGGAAGACAATTGTTATGATCCAGGGACCCGGAGCTGCCCCAAGGAGGATTGTCATGAACCCGGTGAGCAGGAATGCCATTCCCATGGTTCGTCTCGGGCCCAGACGATCGCTTGCCCACCCTGCCAAAAATGCCATCCCGACCCCCGGGATTCGCGAGAGTGCAATCAGGGTATTGGCCCAGTTCCGGTTTATTCCATGCTCTGTTATTAGATAGAGGGGAAGCATGGTAAATACCCCTAAAGTGCCGCCTATACCCAGGCTGAACAGGAACATCATGATCCAGAAGGCGGGTTCGCGGAAAAGCGCTTTAAAGGCCGCAAAATTGGGGGGTTCCCCCGGGAACTCCCCGCCTCTGCCGAAGCTGGCGAAGGCGATTCCCATCAGAACGGACATGCCCCCCAGGAACACGAGGACACCCCTCCATGAAAACCATGTGAGGAGGGCCTCGGATACCAAGGGCGCGGCCACAAAGCCCAAATTTGGCGCCAGTTCATGGATTGCAATGGCCTTGCCCCAGTGCCTGGGGCTGATCAAAGCAGTAAGGGTCGCGATACCGGAAGGAAGATAGAGTCCCGAGGCCAGTCCAAGCAGGACCAGTACAATGCGTGTTCCCCACAGGCTGTCGGTGAAAGCGATACCAAAAAGTGCCACGCCGACTGCCATGGCCGAGACAATTATTGTCCTTTTGTGCAAAAGGCGGGAGGAGAAAAAACCTGATCCGAGAAGTGATATGAAATACCCAGCTGAAATCAACAGAAAGAGAGATCCGGCCTCGCCATGGCTTACCCCAAGGTCCTTCTCAATGGCGGGCATTAAAGGGGCCAGGATAATCCTTGAAATAAAGTTCAGGAAGAAGATTGTCGTCAAGAAGAGGAGGGGACCCATTTGGGAACCAAAAGAGGGTATATTTTCATCCTGTTTGTTGGCCGAATCGCGGCTCGTTGGAATATGATTCAATTTTCATGCTCCTTTGGGTGACTAAGCGAATCGAAGATATATCTCAAAAGCTTGAAATAATATTTTTATTTTGGTAAATGAACCCTGACAAGGCTAAGGTTCAATCTTCAATAGCCAAAACAAAAACATGCGCGTTATTGATTGCGCATGATATACCAATTTAACTTATGTCATCTAAACCATGAATGTCTATCTAAAAGCCCTTAGAGCGCCTTTCTTAGCCGGTTCCCTTATGCCGGTTATGATCGGCTCGGCCTTTGCCTTAACACAAAAGGCATTTTCTTTCCCGCTTTTTTTGATCACTGCTTTTGGAGTGGCAGGGCTCCATTTGGGCGCGAACCTGCTCAATGATTATTGCGATGCAAAGGGGAGTGATCCTATTAATCTGCGCTTGACGCCATTTAGCGGCGGAAGCCGCGTGATTCAAAACCAGGAACTTGCGCCCTGGGTCATAATGCTGATGGCGTTATTCTTTTTTGCTATAGGCCTGGCTGCGGGAATCTGGCTTGTCTGTTTAGACAGGCCGCTCGTTGCTGTAATCGGTCTTGTAGGGCTTGCCGCAGGGTGGGCATATTCAGCGCCTCCCTTACAGCTTATGTCACGTGGATGGGGCGAGGTCTTGATCTTTTTTGCCTTTGGCCCGTTGATCACATTAGGAACATATTACGTGATGTCAGGTTCTCTGAGCTGGCCTGCCTTTGCCCTCGGGTTCCCACAAGGGTTTTTTATTGCAGGGGTTATATGGATCAATCAATTCCCCGACTACCAGGCGGATAAGGAGGCAGGAAAGAAAAATCTGATGGTAAGATGGGGACCGGAGATTTGCAGGTATCTTTACTGCATCATTATGTTGTCAGGCTTTTTCGTTGTTATCTTTCTCAGCAGCTTTGTAAGCCTGTCGTACCTTCTCATGCTCTCCTTTATTGCCTTTCCGCTTGTATTCAAGGCCATGAGGATTTTGTGGAAAGAATACCTGTCACACGAGGGAGTGATACCAGCACAGGCTTTTACAATCCAGACCATGGTCGCCCACGGGCTTCTTCTCTCCCTGGGACTGATTTTGAGCAGGTTAATTGGTGTTTAGTATCTCAATTGAGTGAAAACCATTGGCTTTTTAAAACAGGGGGAACAAAATGATCAGCCGATACACCCGCCCTGAAATGGGCCGAATATGGGAGGATGAAAATCGATACGCCAAATGGCTCAAGGTAGAAATTTCAGCCTGTGAGGCCATGGCGGAGGAAGGTCTTATCCCGGGGGAGGCCGTTCAGAACATCAAGAAAAAGGCGGCCTTTTCAGTTGAGCGTATCTTAGAGATAGAAGAAGAGACCAAACACGATATCATAGCATTCCTGACCAACGTGGAAGAACATGTGGGCCCTGATTCGAGATATATTCACCTTGGCCTGACCTCTTCGGATGTCTTGGATACGAGTTTCGCGCTCCTGTTGAAGGAAGCCATGGAACGGATCATTCAGGATGTCAGGGATTTTTTAAAGGTCATTAAGGTCAGGGCCTTCGAGCACAAGTATACGGTTACCATCGGCCGGTCCCACGGCATACATGCCGAGCCCACTACCTTTGGCCTTAAGTTGGCTGTCTGGTTCTCCGAGATGAACCGGAATCTTAAACGGCTTACAGAGGCAAATGATATCGTAGGCTATGGGAAACTGTCAGGGGCAGTAGGAACCTTTGCCAATGTATCGCCGAAGGTGGAGTCCCTTACGTGTAAAAAACTAGGGCTGAAGCCTGCGGACATATCAACCCAGATTATTCAGCGAGATCGCCATGCCCAGTACTTCACAAGTCTTGCGATTCTTGCCGGGACAATGGAAAAGATCGCAGTGGAGATAAGGCATCTCCAGAAGACAGAGGTCCTTGAGGCAGAGGAACCATTCGCAAAGGGTCAGAAGGGTTCGTCCGCCATGCCCCATAAGAAAAACCCGATCGGGTGCGAAAATATTTCAGGCCTCGCGCGTTTAGTGCGATCCAATTGCTTGGCCGCCATGGAAAACATGGCACTCTGGCATGAGAGGGACATCAGTCATTCCTCCGTAGAAAGGGTAATAGCCCCGGACAGCACCATCATTATTGATTATATGCTTCACCGCCTGACCGGAATCATAAGAGGCCTGGTAGTGCACCCTGACAGGATGACCGAGAACCTCAACATGACAAAAGGTCTGATTTTTTCCCAGCAGATTCTTATAAGATTAGCGGAAAGGGGAGTTGAACGGCAGAATGCCTATGTCATGGTCCAGAGAAATGCCATGAAAGTATGGGATACGGGCAATGATTTCAAAGGGCTGATCATGGAAGATGAGGAGATTGGGAAATATTTAGGCAGGGAAGAGGTTGAAGAGGTGTTTAATTTGGATTACCATCTCAAACATGTGGATGACATATTCGAGAGGGTATTTGGCTAAATTGTAATAATCCTGGCCCAGCCTCCGGCCCATAGGGCCTCCGGCCCGGAGGGAGGACCGAGCTTTGGTTATCCTCAGAGGGGGTTTGTTTTGTTGGAATTTCATTGACTTATTGAATTTCCAAATATCAAATCCCAAATATCAAACAAATTCCAATGACCAAAATTCGAAAATCCAAACAATGTCTTATCCTGGAAGGTTTTGGTCATTGAATATTGGAATTTGTGATTTATTTGTAATTTGGTGCTTGGAATTTGTATTTTTAGACACAAAACTCCAAGGCAGAGCCATTATCTCTGACCACGCCCATCGAAGATCCCGTCAAGTGGGGGAGGACGTGGTTTTCTAAGACGAAATAACTACCGGGCATTTTATGATTGAAAGAGATAAAACATTATCGGGGTTTATTACGCTTAGGAGCATTCTTTTTGTAGGTCTGGTTATCCTTTTTCAGATATACTGTCCAAAGGGGGCCAGCGCCAAATTGATCCCCGCACCCCTGTTGAAGTGGGCGGATAAAGGGGCGGATTACGCGATCCTTGTGGACAAGTCCGCCCAAAAGGTCTTCCTGTATCACAGGGATGACATTTCAAATCCTGTGAAGGTCTACAAATGCTCTACCGGAGAGAACAGCGGGCCCAAATTAAAGAGAAATGACAGGAAGACTCCTGAAGGCATTTATTTTTTTACCCGTTCCTACGTGGACAGGGAACTCGCTCCCAAATACGGGGTACGTGCTTTTGCCATGGATTATCCTAATCCCTTGGACAAAAAACAGGGAAAGGGTGGTTACGGCATCTGGTTCCACGGGACCAACGAACCTCTGAAACCATGGGATACGAACGGTTGCGTGGCACTGGAAAACGAGAGTCTTGACGAACTGGCTTCTTATCTCAGGTTGCATGAGACCCCGGTTATTATCAGTTCTTATATTGATAAGGTCCCCTACAAAAGGCAGAAGCAGGAATCCGAGACACTCCAGAAATTTATTGAAACATGGGTTCGTGTCTGGAAAAATAAGGACATTGATCAATACATGGGTCTTTACAGCCCGCGCTTCATGGCCCGGGGCGTGGGTTGGGGCGCCTGGAAGGCATATAAATCGAGGCTTGCAAAAAAATATAAGAAGATCCATGTGGAAATCGAAAACCTACAGCTTTACAGGGCAAAAGAGATTGTCCTTGCCACGTTCAACCAGATATATCGCGCTGCTGATTTTGAGAGTAGGGGACAAAAAAGACTCTACTTGACTAAAAACAGCAATCAATGGAAAATAATAGGGGAATTTTTTGAAAAGGATAAAATTGGCAGAAAGGTCCCTCCCCGGTTGGAAAAAACATCCCCGAAGGAGATCGAAGATTTTATTCATGTCTGGAAAAACGCATGGGAAAGAAAAGATCTCGAAAAATATATCGGTCTTTACGATCGGACCTTCCGTTCCCAAGGGATGGATTTGAAGGCCTGGAGGAGATACAAATCCGGGCTGAACAGAAAATATGGTTCTGTTAGAATCCGGATCAGCGAGGTGAAGATCGTTAAGGATTCCGGCAACAACCTTGAAGTTCGTTTTAAACAGGGATATAAGGCCGATACTTACCATGACTCAGGCGTTAAGAACCTGTTCCTCTTAAAGCGGGGAAAGCAATGGAAGATCAAGAAAGAGATGTGGCGTCCCCTGCCAATGGGAAACACCAAGTAAAAGGAAAGACGCCTCGACCGTCCGATTTGACAGTGATGATACTCGGGAAGGTGGGCAAATCCAGAAGCTTTAAGATATCCCCCCGTATTTTTTTCTGGGCGTGCCTGTTTTTCGCTGCCTACATTATAACCTCTATCCTTGTTTTTAACGGATATTTCAGTGAGCTACGCTCAAACAGGTCCCAGCAGGCCCTCTTAGACCAGTTGCAGCAGGAGATCAAGGAGGCTAAGAAGGAACTACACATATCGAAACAGCACTTAGTCCTCTTGGAAAAAGCCATTTATGACATAACTGCCAGCCATGAAAAACCTTCCAAGACGGCCGTGCCCGAAAACGCAACCCCGAAAAAACCTGAACCCGCAGTTGAGACCGTTCCAGTCGAAAAGACTGAAAAGGCATCTCAGGCACCGGTCTATGATATAGTTGATGTAAAGGACCTGGAGATCCAGCGGGAAGAGACAATGCTGAAGGTCAATTTCAAGCTGGTCAATATGCACCAGGACGAAGCCCCTGTCAGCGGATATATTCATATTATTGCCATGAATAAAGATACAGAGCCTCAGCAGTTGTGGACCTATCCCAAAGTGGCCCTTAAGAACGGGTTGCCCGTGGATTATAAACGGGGCCTGCTCTTTTTCATAAAGCGTTTTAAAACGATTCGAGGCGAATATTCCCTGAATTCAGAGGCAGAATACCCCTCGACCGTGAAAGTGATTGTATACGACCACCCGGGAACCTTGATTTTTCAAAAGGAATTTGAGGTCGAAAATGCTTCATGATTCAGAGCCTTTTAACAAGGCCCTCATCGGTCTATTATTTATCCTGATTCAATCTTTCCTCTTTTTCACCCCCTCCACTGCATTTTCAAAAAGAGAGCACCTGGCTTATTTTCCCAACACCGCTTATGAATTGAATGTCTACAAGATTTATGGCAAAAGACCGGGAAAGACTCTTATGCTGATCGGTGGCATTCAGGGGAATGAACCGGGAGGATTTTTGTCAGCGGATCTTTATGCGGATATGAGTCTTGAAAAGGGAAATCTCATTGTAGTGCCGAGGGCCAATTTCTACTCCATACTCCTGAATAAACGGGGTCCTCATGGCGATATGAACAGGAAATTTACCCATGAAGATGCTACCGACAGTATGGAAGATAAGATCGTATCCATCCTCAAAAAGCTAATCGGGCAAAGCGATTATCTCCTGAATCTTCACGATGGCTCGGGTTATTATTATCACGAGTTTATTGACAAATGGCGCAATCCCAGGCGGTTTGGTCAATCCATTATAGCAGATTGCAACGCGTACATCGTCCCTGAAACAAAGCAGTCAATAGACTTAGGTGAAATAGCCCGGAAAATCATAGCGGTTGTGAATCCCCATATTCAAAACGAACTTTACAAGTTTCACTTTAATAACACAAGGACTGCTGACTCGGACAGTTCTCACAAGGAACAGAGGAAATCCGCCACCTTTTATGCCCTTACAAAGCATCATATCCCAGCCTTTGGCATAGAGACCTCAAAATTTCTGCCCTCGATAAATTTGAAGGTTCGATATCACAATTTAGTAATTAATGCCTTTATGAACCTGTTCGATATTGTCCCGGAACACCCGGGAATTGCCCTGGAACCGCCTGTCCTGAAATACCTGGTGCTGTCCGTTAACGGACAGGCCGGGACAGTGGTCAAGGATGAACATACCATCTACCTTAGGGCCGGGGATTCCATTCATGTCTCTCATATTGAGGCGAACTACGAGAGGGGCCTGAGCCTGGATATATTAGGTTACGGTGATCTAAATGATTTTCGGAAGGTTTTTGTCATTTCCGAAGAAACAAGCGTGATTGTGAGGAAAGATAACCAGAAATTTGCAGAGATTCCCATTAAGATATCGAAAAGTCCCGGAATTGAG
>JAFDAP010000469.1 GCA_019313765.1 Deltaproteobacteria bacterium
TTGGGAGACGTGACCAGTCCCATCGTATCAAATGCCGAAGCCGACGTGCTCATAGGATTTGAACCTCTTGAGACCTTGCGGGCCATGGGCAAATGCAACAAAGACACGGTCGTCATTACCAATACCCATCCCCTTCCGCCGTTTACTGTTTCAGTAGGCCAGGGCACTTATCCGCCTGTGGACAAAACCATGGGCCTTATAAAGAACAAGGCGAAAAAGGTTATTGCGCTTGACGGGAATGCCATTGCAGAGGAGGTCGGCAATCCCTTAGCCCTGAACATGGTGATGTTGGGTGCTTTAATTGGATCGGGTACAATTCCAATTGGTGCGGAGGATATGAAAAAGGTCCTCTCCACTTCTACAAAAAAGGCGTTTTTGGAATCCAACCTCAAGGCATTTGATCAGGGCATGGAAAAAGCGCAGTAGTTTAGTTGTAGAGTGGTTGAGTAGTTGAGTAGTCTCTTATAATGCAAATGAATATTGATGGACTCGTAAAAGCTCCCAAAGTTCGTCACTCCGGCCCGTCCCCCGCAATGCTATGGAGGGTGGACGAAAGCCGGAGTCCAGAACCTATTGGAAAGACTGGGTTCCGGCTTGGCCGTCATCCCGGACCCCGATCCGGGACGGAATGACGCCAAAAGGGAATAGTTGGGGCGGAGTTTATCAAGGGACAGGGATTTCAAATGATTTAAAAAATCATGTCAAAAAATTCAGTCCTTCCGGTAGATCGCCAGAATCCCCTCCATTGGACTGATATGTTTCAGAAAGCGAAACCCCTTATAAGTGGGCATGATCTTATCCAGGCCATAGACTATGAATACCGAACCCCTTTTGGCCTTCTTTTCAATCAGCTCGGCAAACTCCTCGTGCATCACAAGATACGTATAAAAAAGATCAAAATCTTCAAACCGAACCCCTGTTTCCCTTTTGATTGCCTGATGAATCCTCTCGTCCGTGGCATCCCCGTGAAGGATAAAGATGTTTTCCGGGGGCAGTAAAAGCTCTTCCTGTTTCAGGACTTCCTCTAATTGCAATTTTAGCGGGCCATACTCATCAAATGTCCATTCGTCTAACTCTATGCCCACAGACATCCTGACCAGATAGCTCAAGAAAACATTAACCCTGCCGTCAGCACAGCCCAGATCCAGAAACATAGTTTCATTGGGCATGATTATCTTTTCATCCAACAGGCGCTCCAGGCAGGCCAACATCGTCATCATGTCAGTGGATCTTCTGAAACCCAGAGGACCCACATCACCCACCTTGCGCTGATCATAAAATTTTGCCACCCTGAACAGGGTCTTTTTCAGTTGCTCATCAAGTTCCATCTTATTTTCTCAACGAATCCCCAGCATAAAGGCTCTGATCCGGGGGATAGTGAGCAGGTTATATTTTGGTTCAATATCGTGAATTCATCAACCGCGCAATCATTTATTTTTCCAACACACGAAAATTGACAATCTCATAAAAAGTCTCGTTTTGTTGTCATTTCGAGCCTCCGGCCCGTAGGGCCTACGCCCCGGAGGGCGCATCGAGAAATCTTTCAGGTGTAACTGTTTGAATAAATAAGATTTCTCCCTTCGGTCGAAATGACAGTTCCGGACATTCTGACTCTTTACGAGTCAATCAAAATTGATTACCGATATTTGTCTGTTCGTTATACTTTAGCCCTTTGCAAGGGTTAGGCATAACAGGAAACAATGTCATTGGGCTGATTTATTGACATACAAGCTAAATTTCCCTATACTCTCTACCCAAAAAAACAACTTCTATCACACTTAATCCTTACCTGCCTTTCACCAGGGTTTAACAAGCGAAACAGTTCAACGGCAATCCAATAAACATGCTAACTGTAAAACAATCAAGGGGAGGGCAAAAATGAAAAAAAGAAATCATCCTATCTCGGTAAATGCACAGAGGGGGGAAAGGCTGTATTAATCTCCGACTTGATGGATGCGGATATTGATATCCGGAAGATAATCAAGAGGCTCAGCAGATAGACAGCCAAGTAGGAGGCTCAAGAGGAGAAACATGAAAAGAAAAATTATATTATTACCGGCTCTTTTGTTTTTCATGATGCCCGCGGGGCAGGTCCTGTCAGAGGAAAATATCGAATCCGCTGTAAAGTTCTTTAATGCCGAAGAATACGATGAATCCGTTGATATTTTGGAAGAGATTACAGAGAAAGAACCTTCTAATACAAAGGCATGGGTCCTCTTAGGGAATAGTTACCTCAAATTAGAAAAAAACAAAAAAGCGATAAAATCCTATAACAACGCTATTCGAATTGATGCTAAGAATGAATGGGCTTACTTAGGTTTAGGACACGCCTACAGCGCAATGCGCGAACATTCAAATGCAATTGCTGCTTATAAACATGCCATTGAAATCAATCCCAGGAATGCAGAAGCTCATTATGGTTTAGGTATAAGCTATGATCGTACCGTTAGCCTTACCTATGCCTTTGAGCAGTATAAAATCCTCAAAACCCTTGATAAGCGCCTCGCAGATAAATTGTACCAGCAATTAAGAGGCTGGAAGTAAATATCTCTAATTTGGTGGATATTGAAGTAGAGACTTAACCCTAACATTGGCCATCTTCTTGATCCGTTCATGCAAAAGGAACAGGGTATTTAATTCCTCGCCTTCTTTTTCCCTGAGTGTATGGAGTTTTTGGGGATCGATACGGTCGGTTATTTTCCTGCACACGTAATTTATGCAGATCACATGACGGGCCTGAAGAAGACAGCCTGTTTCTCCTAAGAAAAAACAGCTCTCAGGGTCATGTCTCTTTTTTGGAAGGTTTACACCCATAAGGAGATTGATCAGGAGCAGCTCCCAATTATACCTGTTTTCCAGCCCGGCCCCGCAGCAGGAGCCTCCTTCAACCATCTCGCATTCCCTGCATATTCCGGCGATGCCGGTCCCTCTCATCTCGCTGCGGGAGGCATGAATGCCATTTGCGAGCTTATTCAATAATTCAACGATTGATTTGTCTTT
>JAFDAP010000013.1 GCA_019313765.1 Deltaproteobacteria bacterium
CTTTTCTCACGAGTTGGTTAATGGTCGGCATAAAAACTCCTTACCTTAATCATTATAAGCAAACGCACAGATTACGCCGGGGTTATCCCGGCAGATTTGAAATTCACAGAATCCTTTTTTATATTTTTAATCGTTTACTTTGTCAAGACATTTTCAAAATAATATCAAAAGAACACAGAGATTTTATCCCACGCTAAAAAACCCTTAATTTCAAAAGGTTATACAATCTTCAAGAAAAAGATTTTGGGGTGATCATTTTCAGTATTCGTAATTCGTTATCCGGTATTAGGTTACGCTGCTCGTTTCGTCTGCCGTCAATCGGTTGCGATCATCCTTCCGCTGGCTGAATTTGGTCCAAGCAAGCGATAATTTATACAACTGGCGGCTG
Organism: Deltaproteobacteria bacterium; assembly: GCA_019313765.1. Taxonomy (GTDB): domain Bacteria; phylum Desulfobacterota; class DSM-4660; order Desulfatiglandales; family Desulfatiglandaceae; genus JAIOSR01. Next base: position 389 of record JAFDAP010000013.1, read on the forward strand.
GCTTTATCATGGGTATCAATCAGTTCGTTGCATACATCAATATCAATATGGCGGGGGTAAAGATCTTGGGCTTGGCTTAGAGAAACTGCCGCTCTACGATCCCCGATACGAGCTGCGCAACCGCTACCGTTTGACTAAACCGAAATGCCAAAATGATTCTCCAATAGATATACCTTCATTGAACACAAAAACATTTTCTTAAAAGATATAGATTATCCGGTATGTCTAATTACTAACACCCATTTGAATATTTCGATAAGTCTTTACCCCGGTACCAGCGGGTACCAAGCGACCCATTATCACATTTTCCTTCAGGCCTTTCAGGTAGTCAATCTTACCGGCAATGCTGGCATCGGATAATACCTTGGTTGTTTCCTGAAAAGATGCAGCAGAAATGAAGCTCTCTGTACTGAGGGATGCCTTGGTAATCCCTAATAGCAGGGATGCCGCAGTGGCCGGTTTTCCGCCCTGTTCGATAATTCTTTCGTTCTCATTTTCAAAACGCCATTTTTCAACATGCTCTCCCAAAAGGAAATGAGAATCACCCACATCGGTGACATTGACCTGTCGCAGCATCTGCCGGACAATGACTTCAATATGTTTATCGTTGATTCTTACGCCCTGTAGTCGATAAACTTCCTGGACCTCATTTACCAGATACTTTGCCAATTCCTTGAGCCCCCTGATTCGCAATATGTCATTGGGATCAGCCGATCCATCCATCATGGCCTCTCCCGCCCTCACATAATCGCCTTCCAGGACACTGACGTGCTTTCCCCTTGCAACAAAATAATTCACCGGATCGCCCACCTCCGGAGTAATCGTCATCTTCCTTTTCCCTTTGGTATATTTTCCAAAGGACACGACACCATCTATTTCACTGATAATAGCGACCTCTTTGGGCTTTCTCACTTCAAACAGCTCTGCGACCCGGGGCAACCCTCCTGTAATATCCTTCGTCTTGGTGGTCTCTCGCGGAATCTTCGCCAAAACCGCACCTGGACCCACCTCATCTCCCTCATTGACCATAATAATTGCGCCCACCGGAAGATGATAACGGGCTTGTGACCTGGCGCTTCCCTTCAAGCTGGCGGTTTTTCCGCTCTTGTCTTTGATCGAAACGCGGGGCCTGATGTCGAAATCACGGGACTCAACAATAACCCTGCTGATTTTTCCTGTGACATTATCGCGCTTTTCCTGCATGGTTCGGCCTTCTATAATATCACCAAACTTGATAACACCATGCACCTCTGTCATGATAGGTATGGTAAAGGGATCCCATTCAGCCAAGACCTGTTCGGGTTTGACTTTCTGGCCGTTTTTAATCATCAAAGTGGCGCCGTATGTGATGGGATATCTCTCTACTTCCCTTCCGCCTTTTCCCAAAACAGCGATTTCGCCATTTCGGTTCATAACCACTAAGTTACCTTCTTCATTTTTCACGGTCTTGAGGTCCAAAAACTTCACTTTTCCCTGGTTTCTGGGCTGTATGCTCGACTGTTCCACTCTTCTGCTTGCGGTACCACCTATGTGAAATGTCCTCATGGTAAGCTGCGTTCCGGGTTCGCCGATGGACTGGGCAGCAATTATACCGACAGCCTCCCCAATATTGACTTCATGACCGTGAGCCAGGTCCCTGCCATAGCATTTCTTGCAGACACCCCGTTTCGCCTGACATGTCAAAGCAGACCTGATCCTGACCCTTTCCAACCCTGCACTCTCTACTTTCTCTACATTCTTTTCATCAATCATTTCATTGGCTTTCACTAACAGTTTTCCCGTCACCGGATCGTAGATATCCTGGAGTGCCACGCGACCTAAAATACGCTCTCCAACTCGCTGAAGGATCTCGCCGCCTTCCATAAGGGCGTCCACCCATATGCCATCCATGGTGTCGCAGTCTTCTTCGGTAATGATCGCGTCCTGTGCCACGTCTACGAGTCTTCGGGTGAGGTAGCCTGAGTTGGCAGTCTTGAGGGCCGTATCGGCCAAACCTTTTCTGGCCCCATGCGTGGAAATGAAATATTGCAAAACGGTCAAGCCCTCACGAAAATTGGACGTAATGGGCGTTTCGATGATTTCACCGGAAGGTTTGGCCATCAAACCCCTCATACCGGCCAACTGCCTCATCTGATCTTTACTCCCCCTTGCGCCCGAGTCAGACATCATGTAAATAGGATTGAAACTGTGAGTCTCCACCTTTTTCTTTCCAGAAACCTTTACACCTTCCGTGGCCATTTCCTTCATCATCTCGGACGCCACATCTTCTGTGGATTGTGCCCAGATATCCACGACTTTGTTGTATTTTTCTCCATCGGTAATCAGGCCGCGTATGTATTGATCATCGATCTTTTTGACTTCATCTTCGGCCTTAAAGATAATTTTTTGTTTTTTTGACGGGACCACCATGTCTTTCATGGAAATGGATATACCTGAATTGGTTGCGTATTCGTAACCGATATCTTTCAACCGGTCCGCCAAAATGACCGTGGCTTTGGTCCCGACCCTGCGATACGACTCGTTTATCAAGAAACGCAGTTCCTTTTTGGACATGACCTTGTTCATAAGGGCAAAGGGAAGCGATTCCGGTAAGATTTCATAAAGGAGGACGCGGCCCGTAGTCGTATCTTCAATCTTTCCCTCTATCCTGACTTTAATCGAGGCATGCAACCCTAATTCACGGGCGTCATATGCAATTCTTACCTCTTGCGGGTTTGAAAAAATACTTCCTTCCCCTTTTGAATCGGGCCTTTCCCGCGTCATGTAATAAATTCCTAAAACAATATCCTGGCTGGGAACAATAATAGGTTCCCCGTTGGCGGGCGATAGGATATTGTTGGTGGACATCATCAAAACCCTGGCCTCGATCTGCGCCTCAATGGATAATGGCACATGGACCGCCATCTGATCCCCGTCAAAATCGGCATTAAAGGCGGTGCACACCAGGGGGTGAAGCTGAATGGCCTTCCCCTCAATAAGAATAGGCTCAAACGCCTGAATACCCAATCGGTGTAGAGTGGGTGCCCTGTTCAGCAAGATACAGTATTCCCTGACCACTTCATCCAAGGCATCCCAGACATCCGGCGTTTCTCTCTCTACCATCTTCTTTGCGCTCTTGATAGTGGTGACCAGGCCTTTTTCATCCAATTTGTTGTATATAAAGGGCTTAAAGAGTTCCACCGCCATCTTCTTGGGAAGCCCGCACTGGTGTAAACGAAGATTAGGGCCTACAACAATCACCGAGCGGCCCGAATAGTCCACCCGTTTCCCAAGCAGGTTCTGCCGAAATCTTCCCTGTTTGCCTTTCAGCATGTCGCTCAAGGACTTGAAAGGCCTTTTGTTTGCTCCTGTGACTACTTTGCCCCTTCTCCCGTTATCAAATAAAACATCTACCGACTCCTGGAGCATGCGCTTTTCGTTTCTTACTATAATATCGGGCGCATTCAGTTCCAGAAGCCTTTTTAGCCTGTTGTTCCGATTGATCACCCTGCGATACAAATCATTTAAATCAGAGGTCGCAAACCGGCCCCCGTCAAGAGGTACAAGGGGCCTGAGGTCGGGAGGCAAGACCGGAATAACGCCTAAGATTGTCCATTCCGGCCGGTTCTTTGAATCCCTGAACGCATCAATAATTTTGAGCCTTTTGGCCAATTTTTTCCGTTTTGCATCTGACCGAGTCCCTATCATTTCCACTCTCAGTGTTTCCGAAAGCTCGTCCAAATTTAGCTCCCGTAACATGGCCCGAATCGTTTCAGCCCCAATACCCGCTTTAAATCGGTCACCGTAGTCCTCCCTTGCCTGTCGCAACTGCTCATCCGTCAGAAGCGTACCTTTTACAAGGGGAGTGTCCCCGGCCTCAGCAACAATGTAAGCCTCAAAATAGAGAACTCGTTCCAAATCCTTCAAAGTCAAATCAAGGAGGTTACCCACCTTGGACGGAAGGCACTTCAAAAACCAGATATGGGCCACAGGCGCGGCCAGTTCAATATGACCCATGCGTTCACGGCGAACTTTGCTCTGGATCACCTCTACCCCGCACTTTTCGCACACGATACCCCTGTGTTTCATGCGTTTGTATTTGCCGCAATTGCACTCGTAATCCTTGATTGGCCCGAATATCTTTGAGCAAAAAAGACCATCTCGTTCCGGCTTGAAGGTCCTGTAATTGATGGTTTCAGGTTTTTTGACCTCGCCAAAAGACCACTCTCTGATCTTTTCGGGCGATGCCAATGAAATCCTGACAGCATTAAAGCTCGATGGGTCCTTCGGCTTTGTAAAGAAACTGTATAATTCTTCCAATGCCTCTCTCCTCTGGATTTTAGATTGACGATTATCAATCATCAATAGACAATATTCAATACCTTATGCCTGGCTATCCTCAAAAAGCTGAATCTCCAATCCAAGGCTCTGCAGCTCTTTCATAAGAACCTTGAAGGATTCCGGCAGCCCTGCCTCAAGTACATTGTTGCCCTTGACGATCCTTTCATACATCCGGGTTCTTCCCGCCACATCATCCGATTTAACGGTCAGAAACTCCTGGAGGGAATAGGCCGCACCATAGGACTCCATGGCCCAGACCTCCATCTCGCCCAATCTCTGACCTCCGAACTGGGCCTTTCCACCCAAGGGCTGCTGGGTTACAAGTGAATAGGGACCGATGGAACGTGCATGCAGTTTGTCATCCACTAAGTGATGGAGTTTCATAATGTACATGGCTCCGACGGTGATATCTTGATCAAAAGGCTCTCCTGTGAGGCCGTTATAAAGGGTCGTCTGTCCGGTTATGGGCAACCCAGCCTCCTTGAAACACTTTATGATATCCTCCTCTTCCGCACCATCAAAGACCGGTGTAGACATGGGAATGCCGTCCGTCAACAAACGGGCCTTTTTTGTCAGATCTTCATCAGATGTATTATCAAAAAATCTATTATACTCCGCTTTTGGGAACACCTTCTTAAGCTTACGTCTAAGTTCATCCGTACTCTCCATCCTGTCTAACAATTCCCCAATCTGTCTGCCCAATTCTCTGGAGGCCCAACCCAAATGCGTTTCCAGGACCTGTCCCACATTCATCCTCGAAGGCACGCCTAAAGGATTAAGGACGATGTCCACAGGGGTCCCATCTGAAAAATAGGGCATATCCTCAACAGGAAGTATCCTGGACAAGACGCCCTTATTTCCATGACGACCGGCCATTTTATCACCGACCGACAATTTGCGTTTTACCGCTACATAGACTTTCACTAATTTAATAACGCCCGGTGCTAATTCGTCGCCGAGGCTTAATTTCTCTTTTTTATCCTCAAAACCGCTATTGATGCTCTCTATCCTGGACGAATAGCGCTCAACAATGGACTCCAGTCTCTCGATCACATCCATTGTGTCCTTTAGGTCCACACCTGCCCAGGCATCAACCGCGATTCGGTCTACGTCCTCCTCTTTTATCGCCCTCTTTCCAGGCATGACCACCTCACCTGTCCCCTTATCACGCATGTCGGCCTTGAGCTTTTTCCCTACGAGGAGGTCCCTCAATTTTTCCCTCGCGCTCCTCGAAATCACATCCACCTCATCCCGCAGGTTCTTCTCAAGTCGTTCAGTCTCTTCGGCTTCAATTTCGAGAGTCCGCTGGTCTTTCTCAACACCCCTCCTTGCGAATACCTTGGCATCAATAACTATACCTTGGACGCCAGGTGGGACCCTCATGGAAGAGTCCTTTACATCCCCTGCCTTGTCTCCGAATATAGCCCTCAAAAGTTTCTCTTCCGGAGATAGCTGGGTCTCTCCTTTCGGCGTTATCTTTCCCACTAAGACGTCGCCTGGATTGACTTCCGCTCCAATCTTGATGATTCCGCTTTCATCTAAATACTTTAAGGCCTCCTCACCCACATTGGGAATATCCCTGGTGATTTCTTCCTTACCTAACTTTGTATCCCGGGACATAACCTCAAATTCTTCTATGTGGAGGGATGTATAGATATCCTCCTTCACGACCCTCTCGCTGATGAGTATCGAATCCTCAAAATTATACCCCCCCCAGGACATGAAAGCGACCATCACGTTCTGACCCAGGGCAAGCTCTCCAAGCTCGGATGCGGGTCCGTCGGCAATAATCTGCCCCTTCTTGACTATATCCCCCTTCATTACAATCGGTTTTTGGGTATAGCAGCTGTTCTGGTTGGATCTCTTGAACTTTGCTAATTTACAAATTTCCACCTCAGGTTCGTCATCATTCGATGCCCCGCTGGACCTGATTACAATACGTGAGGCATCCACGTCCTCAACTACACCGTCCATTTTGGCAATCACGGAGATACCGGAATCCCGCGCAACCACATTCTCTATTCCGGTGCCTATCAATGGGGCCTTGGCTTTCAATAGCGGCACTGCCTGACGCTGCATGTTTGATCCCATAAGGGCCCTGTTGGCATCGTCATGCTCCAGAAAAGGGATTAAAGAGGCGGAGACGCTTACAAGCTGATCCGGAGACACATCCATATACCTTATGTCCGAAACAGGCGCCTTTCCGGCCTCTCCCTCTACCCGTACAGCGGCCTCTTTTCTCAGAAAAAGGCCATGCTTATCCAAAGGGGAGTTGGCCTGGGCAATGGGGTATTTCTGTTCATCGATAGCAGACAGGTATTCAATTTCTTTGCTTGCTTTGCCATTCTCCACGTGTCTGTATGGCGTCTCGATAAAGCCAAACTCATTCACCCTCGCATACGTGCTCAAAGATACAATTAAACCGATATTTGGTCCTTCCGGTGTTTCAATTGGACAAATCCTGCCGTAATGGGTTGGATGAACGTCCCGAACCTCGAATCCCGCCCTTTCCCTGGTCAAACCACCAGGGCCTAAAGCACTCAGCCTTCGTTTATGAGTAACCTCTGATAATGGGTTAGTCTGATCCATAAATTGGGAAAGCTGGCTTGTTCCGAAAAACTCCTTAACCACGGCCGAGACCGGTTTGGAGTTTATCAAATCGTGGGGCATCAAGGTTTCCACTTCTTGAAGGCTCATCCTTTCCTTGATAGCCCTTTCCATTCTCACGAGCCCTATCCTGTACTGATTCTCGAGGAGTTCACCTACAGCCCGCACCCGCCGGTTTCCAAGATTATCAATATCATCCACCATGGCCTCGGCATTCTTCAGTTTAATAAGCTCTTTTACCGTAGCCAAGATATCTTCTTTTCTAAGGGTTCGCTGATCAAGAGGGACATCAAAATTGAGCCGGTAATTTAACTTCAGCCGACCCACCTTAGAAAGGTCATAGGTATTTAAATTGAAAAAAAGGTTGTTAAAAAAATTGTTCGCCACTTCCTGAGTCGGCGGACTGCTGGGCCGCATTTTTCTGTAAATATCAAGGACCGCCTCATCAGGAACAGCTATCTTGTCCAAAACCATGGTGTCTCTGATAGTGGAGCTCACACCCTGGGCATCTAAGACAAGGCACTCGATCTTATTGATTCCCTTATTCTTAAGCACTTCGAGCATTTCGGTGGTAAGCGTTTGATTCCCCTCAACCAAGACCTCTCCTGTCTCCGGATCTACCAGGTCATCTGCAATCACGCGGTCCACAATATCTTCGAGTTCAATGGGTATGCGAGTAATGCCGGCACCCTGGATTATCTTGTGAAGTCGCTTTGTGTATTTCTCTCCTTTTTTGGCCAGGACCTCACCGGTCTGATCGTTAACAATGTCTTTGGTGATCCTGCTTTGATACAAACTCTCTATCTTTGCCTCTCGCCAGCATCCTTTCTCCTCAATTCCGATGATTTCGATTTCATAAAAATGCTGCAAGATATCCTTTGTCGAATATCCTAAGGCCTTGAGCAGTATTGTCGCCGGAAATTTCCGTCTCCTGTCGATCCGCACATACAAAAGATCTTTGGGGTCAAACTCAAAATCAAGCCAGGAGCCTCGCAAGGGGATAATGCGAGCTGAATAGAGAAGCTTTCCACTGGCATGGGTCTTCCCCTTGTCATGATCAAAAAAGGCCCCGGGGGAACGATGGAGCTGGCTGACGACCACCCTTTCGGTCCCGTTAATGATAAAAGTCCCTCGTTCCGTCATCATAGGGAGGGTTCCGAAATAAATTTCTTGTTCCTTGATATCCCTGATACTTTTTGTGCCATTGACAGTATCCGTATCAAATACAACCAATCGGACGGTCAGTCTGAGGGGAGTCTCATAAGTCATACCTTTGTTCAGGCAGTCTTCCTCATCGTATTTGGCCTCTTCAAACCTATATCTGACAAATTCCAGAGAAGAAGTGTCGGCAAAATCATGAATTGGAAAAACGCTCTTAAATGCTCCCTCAAGCCCGATATCCTGACGCTCTTCGGGTGGGACATCTCTTTGCAAGAGCCGCTCATAGGAACGCTTCTGTATATCAATCAGATTCGGGATCTCTACGACTTTCTCAATTTTCCCAAAATTTCTTCTTGGACGAATGCTGACACCATCTTGTCCTGACATGGCATCTCCTCAAATTGATGATTGACTATTGCCGATTGAAAATCGAAAAACAGCAATTCAGAATAATCAATCAATAGTGATCAATAGAATAACGGCATCCTGCTTCCAACATGAGCGCCATTACCTTCGGTTCATCGAAATTTTATTTTATCTCGATGCTCGCACCAGCTTCTTCAAGCTGACTCTTTATGCCTTCTGCCTCGTCCTTGGGGATCCCCTCCTTTACAGGGCCTGGCGCCGCATCCACCACTGTCTTGGCCTCTTTTAGACCCAGACCGGTAATGGCACGAACGACCTTGATTACCTGGATTTTCTTATCCCCAACAGCAGTCAGCATCACGTCAAACTCGGTCTGCTCGGCAGCCTCTTCCTGGACTTGTCCTGCCGGTGCCGCGGCCGCCACCGCCACAGGCGCTGCGGCACTTACCCCGAATTTCTCCTCTAATTCTTTTACAAACTCTGAAAGATCAAGAACTGTCATGTTTGAAATATATTCAATAACATCTTCCTTGCTTATATTCGCTCCCATTTTTATTCTCTAAACCTCCGTAATTTTTCGTCCGGCATCAGGCGGACTCTGCTTTTTGCTGTTCAATTGCTGTAAGCACATTCAGCAGTTTGACCACAACTCCATTCAAGACCCTAACAAAAGACGCCGGTACCGCCTGCATAGCGGATAATGTCTGTGCCAGAAGCACATCTTTTCCCGGCAATTTCGACAATCGCGTAATTGCATCGATATCGACTACCTTGCCGGATATCTGGCCATTTTTAATCCTAAGTTTTTTAAACTCTTCAGCAAAATCGACCAAGACCTTTGCAGTGCCAACCATATCTTCATAGGTTACGGCAATGGCCGAGGGGCCATGCATATGGTCCTTGATCAGTCCGGTATCAGTCTCCTCACTTGCCAGCATTAAGAGCCTGTTTTTTACAACTTGAAATTCGGCATCCACTTTTTTCAGCTCTTTTCTGAGCCGATTCATGGACTCTACATCAAGGCCCTTGTATTCCACAAGGAAAGTTCCCCGTGCCTTTTCAAGCCGGTCATGAAGAGCAGCAACAAATTTTTCTTTATCGTGCCTATCCATATTCACCTCCTCTCCGTTTGACATTAGATAAGTCAAAGGCAGAGGCCCGAAATGCGAAATCTCGTTAACACCAGTCTCGGTAGGCTTAAAATTTTAAGCCCATAGCCCGTAACTCCAGGAACCCATCCTGGTTGACGGGCAAGGCGCCTACTGTCTTTGACTAAATCTGATGGACTCGCAAAAAGTCCATCAATCCCGCACAGCGGGAGGGTGGGGGTGGAACCATTTGAATTTACTTCAAATCTGATTTAATTTACTGGATTAAAATATCTTTTACGTATGCGGGATCCACCTTGATTCCCGGACCCATGGTCGTAGAGATAACAATACTTCTTAGATAAGTCCCTTTGCTCGCAGGAGGTTTTAGTCTCAAGACCGTATCCATGAAAGCAGCAACATTTTCCAAAAGCTTTTCCAGGCCAAATGACACTTTGCCCATGGGCGCATGCAGAATGCCAGCCTTTTCAACCTTGAAATCAATCTTTCCGGACTTGATCTCTTTCACGGCCCTCGCAATATCAAAGGTAACCGTGCCCAACTTGGCATTCGGCATCATGCCTCTCGGGCCCAAAATACGGCCCAATTTTCCAACAGAACTCATCATGTCAGGCGTGGCAATCGCCTTGTCGAATTCAAGCCACCCTTTCTGGATTTTTTCTACTAATTCATCCGAACCCACATGGTCGGCCCCTTCATCAAGGGCCTCCTTCTCTTTTTCACCTTTGGCAAAAACGGCTACACGCACGTCTTTCCCGACACCATTAGGCAATACAACGGTCCCCCTGACCATCTGGTCCGCATGCCTGGGGTCCACGCCCAGTCTGACAGCCAGATCCAAACCTTCGTCAAACTTCGCATATGCGCACTCAAGCGTCAGCTCAAGTGCCTCTTTGAAATTGTACTTCTTTTGCATGTCAATCTTTTGAGCATTATCTCTGTATTTCTTTCCTCTCCAAGGCATATCCATTCATCTCCTCAGGCTAAAATTAAGTCACCGTGATGCCCATACTCCTGGCAGTGCCCTCTATAATCTTAGCCGCGCCTTCTATATCGTAGGCATTTAAATCTTCAAACTTGAGTTTTGCGATCTCCTCCACCTGCATCCTTGTCACCTCACCCATTTTTTCCCGGTTAGGTTCACCCGAACCCTTGGCAATTTTGGCCGCCTGCTTCAAAAGCACCGAGGCCGGAGGTGTCTTCGTAATAAATGAGAAAGACCTGTCGGCATAAATTGTAATAACGACAGGAATAACCGTTCCCGTCTGGTCTTGCGTTCTTGCATTGAATGCCTTGCAGAACTCTGCGATATTGACACCATGCTGTCCTAATGCAGGTCCTATTGGGGGCGACGGATTTGCCTGTCCCCCTTTCACTTGAAGCTTTACGGACCCAATAATTTTCTTTGCCATGATCAACCTCTTTTAAATGTTGTTGACCTGAATAAAATCCAGTTCCACAGGAGTCGGACGTCCAAATACAGTAATAAGGACCCTTAATTTCTCTTTGTCCGGCTTCACTTCATCTACAACACCCTGAAAGTTATTAAAGGGACCATCAATGACCATGACCTCATCGCCCTCTTCAAAACGATATTTGGGCTTTGGTCTGCTCACGCCCTCTTCCATTTGACGGATAATTCGTTCGGCCTCTTCATCAGGAATGGGAGTCGGATTGACGTCCCCACCGACAAACCCGGTGACCTTGGCTGTATCCCTGACGGTATGCCATGTTTCTTCATTCAATATCATCTGAACCAAGATGTACCCTGGATAAAACTTCCTGGAAGACGTCTTTTTCTGGCCACCTCTCAGCTCAACTACCTGCTCGGTGGGAACAAGTATCTCACCGAAAAAAGCCTCCTGTCCAAGAAGCCTGACCCTTTCTTCCAGGGTTAATTTTACCTTTTTCTCAAAACCTGAATAGGTATGAACAATGTACCATTTTGGTTCCACAGCACCTGACCAGTTCCTTTCGAATGATTAACTTCAATAAATTGACGATTTTCAATCGTCAATCACCAAGTTTATCCGACAATACTCTTGATAACCTTTATGAGACCAAAATCCACCAGGCCAAGGAAAAAAGATACTATAAGAGAAAAAACAATCACAACAGCCGTAGAAGCCAATAATTCCTTCCGGGTCGGCCACTTGACCCTTTTCAGCTCATTTTTCGCTTCCCTTAGAAACTGTCCCGCTTTTCCAATACCTTTAAAAAGGGAGGCCCCCTCATCTCCCTTCTTTTCGGTTGCTTTTTTCGGAATACTTTGAACAGGCTTTTGCTTGACCGGCTCTTTTTTCAGCGTCTTTTTATCAACATTCACAGTCCCGCTATTTTTCACAGCGGTAGCTTTCTTCTTTGTGCTTTTCTTCTTTTTTTTCCGCGGGCTCTGTTTTTTCATCTCATTATAGTTTTCAAGAAAATGTTTTTAGGCAAAATCATTTTCTTATAAGGGTTTATACTCAACATAAAAAATGGCAGGCCAGGAGGGATTCGAACCCCCAACACCCGGATTTGGAGTCCGGTGCTCTAGCCGTTAGAGCTACTGGCCTGCATTAAAAAACGATGCCTACTTTGTTTCCTTATGAACTGTATGAGTCCTGCAAGACGGGCAATATTTCTTAAAAGTCAGCTTGTCAGGCGTTTTTCGCTTATTCTTTGTGGTCGTATAGTTTCTGTTCTTGCACTGTTCACAGGCCACTGTAACAATATCACGCATTCTTATACGTCTCCCCTATTCGATAATTTCACTGATGACACCGGCACCAACAGTCCTTCCGCCCTCACGAATAGCAAACCTCAACTCCTTCTCCATCGCTATCGGCGTGATCAAATTCACCTC
>JAFDAP010000470.1 GCA_019313765.1 Deltaproteobacteria bacterium
ATGGTTTCCTCTAAGCCCATTTTATCAAACATGCCCAGGCCCGCCTCTGTTGTTCCGCCGGGAGAGGTGACCATTTCTCTCAAATGTGACAGGGAATGTTCCGAGGTCTTTGCCAGATGGGCCGCTCCTAAAAAAGTCTGAATCACCAACGAAAGAGCTGTTTCTCTTTCAAGGCCCACGCCTGCCCCTGCATCAACCATGCACTCCATTATCCTGAATACATAGCCCGGCCCGCTACCGGACAGGGCCGTCACCGCATCCATCATGGTCTCTCCCACCTCCACCGTTTCTCCCACAGCATCGAAGATGGTTCTGGCAATCGCCATGTGCTCCGGTGTCGCAAACGCGCCGGCAGCCAATGCACTCACGCCCTTCTGGACCAGGGCCGGTGTGTTTGGCATCACCCTTATAAGCGGAATATCCAGCTTAAGAACATCATGGATCATGCGTAGGGGAATTCCCGCGGCAATGGAGATGATCAAATGGTCGTCCCTGATCCCGTCCTTCACTTCATCCAGCACCTCTTTCATGTTCTGCGGCTTTACGGAGAGCACTATGGTAGAGCATTGACGCACCAGATCCCCATTGGAACCGTAAGACTCCACATTGAACTGCCCGGTCATGCGTTTTAAAGCACTTGCATCCTTGTCCGAAGCCCCTAACTGCTCTTTACGATAGACTCCGCTTTCAATGAGCCCCTTAATCATGGCCGTGGCCATATTGCCGGCCCCGATAAAACCTGTCTTTTCATTTTCCGTCATCAAGCTTCCTCCATTGTACTCGATATGTTAGTCCTCAATATTTTGAATGTTAGCCTTTCTCTAACATTCCAAAACGGTCATCAGCGGCAACTCCATATTCGATGAAGTCCGCTTGCCCATTGGATGAGCGCATGTTTCGCAAGTTCCAAATCACTCAATTCCCGATCCTGATGGGCCACGTATTCGTTTCGAAAGCTGTAGATGGTATCTATCACGGAATACAAATCACTCTGGGATACATCGGCGAAGCGGGTGCGCACGACCTCAAAGACGCCTTCGATCTTCCTCCGGGTAGTCCGCACATAATCCAGACACCATCGCAAAAGACCTATAGGCATTAGGCCGTTCTGATCCACTAAGGTCCTTTCTAAGTTCGTGGACTGCCGCTTATGAAAATTTGCCTCCCCTGTGGGCAAATCCATCAGATCAGGATGAAAAAAGGCATACTTTTCGGAGCGATCTGCCGGGACATAATCCTTCAACTCCCTCAGGATCATACCTCTGGCAGCCTCATCCAACGGACCAAGAAGTGGTGTAAATACAGGTGCGAAGGATACATCATCCTTGTTTTTCAAAAAATGGTATAAAGCAACCGCCTGCTCTACGGCCTTCTGATAGCGGGAAGGCAATTTTTTAAATCTTTCTATGGAAAGGAACGCCGAAATCTGGCTCTCTCCTTCCGGTTCAGGTTCCCCAAAGGGCAGACTCAATTGTGGGCTCATTGTTTCATTTAACAAATGCTGCAAGGATGGCTTACACATTTGCATGAGGATCTTCAACTTATTGTCAGTAAGGTCTTCAAAGACTGCCTGCTGGACATATAGATAGGTCCATTTCTCCCTTTCTTGTGATGCCGCTTCGCACCAGGCCACCGCAGCCCGTGCCTTTAGAGAAACATCCCTGTCTTCACGTCCCTTTGTCTCGATCAGGAAATATTCCTTCCGGTTCAACCGGGCCATAAAATCCGGCGTGTAAAGGGCGAGCCTTCCCTTCTGTGAGAGGTAATCGATACGAAGGGCCTGGGGTCCGGCGTTCTTGCAAAATGCTTTTACGTCCGGGGCGTGATCCAGGAACTGGCTCATGGCCACCTCAAATTCCCGGTTGCAGGGTACAAGGTTGAAGAGGGTATGTTCTGAGGGAATAGCAGGATGGTTCTCTGAATGCGTGACCTGAAAAGGTTTCCATCCGGAGACAGAGACGCCTTCGCCTAATGGCTTACGCTCTTCCTTGATAGTTGTCCGGGCAAGAATCAATGGCACAAAGGTGGCCCTGATATGTTCTCTCACATCGCTGTCTGCAAGTCGGCTTAAAAGGTGTGGATCGAACAGGGTAACCTTTTCCTCAAAGAGTGTCTCCGTTATGAAGGTGTCAAGAAGGGGCGCTAAAACCTTGTGAGTGCCTCGAAGCCCTGCAATGTGTTCAAGCTCTTCACGGTAATAGGAGACCGCGCCGATTCCGCTTTCTAAGAGCGGCAACCGGATATTCATCTTTTCCACTATCTCATTGGTAAAAAGGTGTCGCCCCTCGTATTCGATCTCCTCTGCCCGCTTGTTGCCAAGGGGCAAAGGGCTATATTTGGAAAACTCCTTGCGGATATTCTCGATAGTCAGGTTTTCCAGTTTCGGTGTGCGCGTATAGCCCACCGAGACTGCGGGCAAAACCACATCAAGCCTCTTGACATCCTTGTTTTCCCTGTCCGGGAATATGGTCACCGTGCTCTTGGGAACCTTATCAACATCCACGACCTCAATTG
>JAFDAP010000471.1 GCA_019313765.1 Deltaproteobacteria bacterium
GGAACGTATCCGCAGGGTGCGGCCCTGCCCAACGAAAGGACCCTTGCCGAAAAGATCGGAGTAACAAGACAGACACTGCGGGAAACCCTTCAGCGTCTTGCAAGGGAAGGATGGATTACCATACATCACGGAAAGCCTACCATAGTAAACAATTACTGGGAAAAGGGCGGCATGGGTCTGCTCAGTACCATGTCGAGATATATAGAGTACTTGCCAAATGGGTTTGTCATGCATCTGCTTGAGGTTAGGTCCAACCTGCTGCCCGTTATTGCCCGGCTGTCCGTCGACAGGGCCCCTGACGCGATCTTGACATATTTATTACGGGCCAGGACCCTTGAGGATAAGGCCGAGGCATTCAGTCTTTACGACTGGGACCTGCAGTTATTGATGGCAAGCCATGCCAAAAATCCCGTATACAGGCTCATCTTAAACGATTTCTCCCGAATGTTTGAATCATTAGGGCTTCAATATTTCAGACTTAAAAAGGCGAGAAAGATCTCCCTCGACTATTACCTGGCCCTGTACGATGCCATCGACCGGAGAGGTAACGACGTGGAAAGCTTAGTCCGTTCGACCATGGAAAAGAGTATTGAAATATGGAAAAAACTCAAATGACTGAAACCATAAAAGACATCAAAAAGAACTGGGACCTGATCATTATAGGCGGAGGGATCACTGGTGCCGGCATTTTTCGGGAAACGGTCCGCATGGACCTCAATGTGCTCCTTGTAGAGCAGCAGGATTTTGCCTGGGGAACATCAAGCCGTTCTTCAAAGCTGGTTCACGGTGGCCTGCGCTACCTCAAAGAAGGCAAAATTTTCCTGACCCGGGACTCCATTAAGGAGCGTGAGCGTCTTCTGAAAGAGGCCCCCGGGCTGGTTGAATCCTTGGGCTTTTGGGTCCCCGTGTACAAGGACCGGGGGCCGGGGAAGTGGACCCTTGAAGCGGGCCTGTCCATCTATGATGTTATTGCAAAAAAACGACAGCACAAGTTTTACGATGTTCAGGAATTTGTCAAACTGGTGCCCCATATTGATCAGAAAGGCCTTACCGGGGCTTTTCATTTTTTTGATGCTCAGGTAGACGATGCACGCTTAGTACTGCGCTTGATTACCGAAGCGATTAAGTCCGGGGGCCATGCACTGAATTATACTTTGCTTGAAACAATAGACAGGAATGATCAGGGCCAGGTTGTCGGGGTGACCATTAAAGATGTGGAAACCAATGAAACAAAAGTCCTTTCTACCAGTGCGGTTATCAATGCCACCGGTTGCTGGGCGGAGAAGCTTCATCCGTCACCCAAGAAGAACCTCCATCTGCGCCCTTTGAGGGGCGGTCACATGATATTTCCTGCACGGGTCCTTCCCGTGGATCAGGCCGTCAGCTTTATCCACCCTTCAGACAACCGGGCCGTGTTTATGTTTCCCTGGGAAGGGGCCGTAATTGTGGGAACCACGGACCTTGACCATAAAGAGGACCTTTCCATAGAGCCTGTGATTACTGAAGAAGAAGTATCGTACCTGACAGAAGGGCTGCATGCAGTATTTCCTTCCCTTGACATATCGCCAAAAGACTGCCTTTCTACTATTGCCGGTGTGAGGCCGGTGCTGAGTGAAGGCAAGCTGGACCCATCGCAGGAATCCCGCGAGCATGTGGTCTGGGTGGATAAGGGTCTTGTAACCATCACGGGTGGCAAGCTGACCACGTTTCGTACACTCGCCTTTGACGCCCTGAAAGCGGCCAAACCCTTTTTGCCGCCCGTTGAACTGCCAGATGCGGTTGAACCGGGTTTTACGCAGTCATCCATGATCCCAAAACAGGACCTGGGCCTGTCCCCGGAAACCTGGCGTAATCTTTTGGGCCGGTATGGTGAACACGCAAATGATCTTGTAAAGGAAGCCGCTTTGCAGGATCTGAAAAACATTCCCGGCACTCGAACGCTCTGGGCGGAACTGCCCTATGCGGCAAAGAATGAAAATGTCAGGCACCTGGCCGACCTTCTGTTGAGGAGGGTGAGAATAGGGTTGTTGACCCCGAACGGGGGAAGGGAATATCTTGGACGGGTTCGAAAGCTCGTGGCTCCGGTATTGCCCTGGGACAGGAAACGCTGGAAAAAGGAAATCAGCGACTATCTCGACCAGTGGGAGTATGCCCATTCAATTCCTGGTGTAAAGCCCGAATACAACGGTAAGGTGAAAACATTGTACAATAATGTCAGTAGTGGCATAAAGAAACTCTTTAACCTGAAGAGTTAATTCTTTAGCCTTGCTTTTGTGGGTTTCAGGTTTCAGTGTTCAGGTTTCAGAATTCCCGTCTCCCGACCCTGACACCCGACACCTGAAACCTTTCTTCTATTCCACTATTCCGTGAACCGATGTGAAGTTTTTAAAGACTACTACGGGGTATCATGAACAATAAAGATCTGATACTGGCCATTGATAACGGAACGCAGAGCCTTAAGGCCCTGGTCTTTGACCTTGAGGGCAGACTTCTGACAAAGGAGCAGGTGC
>JAFDAP010000472.1 GCA_019313765.1 Deltaproteobacteria bacterium
CTCGGTTGTGTGAAAAATGCCTTGAGAAATCTCTCGTTCTCCAAGTCGCTTGCGTATTATTGAAAATGCCAAATTAATAATAATCTTGTCTATCTCGTAAATCCTGTCTAAAATAGACCTGTGTAGTTACGAAAATAGTAGCACAAAGATCTCTTTTTGACCATGCAATTGATCTATTGATTGACATCTTTCATCGCGAGCCCTTATTCACGAGTTTTTCCTGTTTTAATTGAACCATACTTGAAGCGATATTTTTAAAAAACTAAAGTATTACCCCAAACAAAATCGCAAAGCGATTTTATGCATTGAATCCTTGCCTTGACGTATTCATCTGAGACATTTACCATACCCCCGCAGAAGTGAAAAGGCCGGTTTTCACGGTCCAGGTTCCGGAATAAGGTCCCGCCCAGCGGGATTGCCGGTTTTCTGTCCCGCCATCGCGGGATCGGCTCTCTACAAATTCTGGGCGCTGGATAGTAAGTGCTCAAAAAGTTCGGGTAAATCAAAAGTTTGCCATTTCTCTGGATTCCCGCCCCGCATCAAGTGCGGGATAAACTACGGCGGGAATCCAAAAGTCGTTACCCGGTTTATTGAGATGTTACGCCAGATATTCTGAAATCTGATGATGACACCGTGAGGGTTTATGATGCAACAGGCAGATATCATTATAAATAACGGTACAGTTTTGACAATGGACAAGAAAAACACGGTCATTAAAAACGGCCTTGTCTGTGTAAAGGGAGACACTATCTCCCGAATGGGGTCCGGCGACAATGTACCCATTGAGGCCGAAAAAATCATTGATGCGCATGGCGGCCTGATCCTGCCCGGCCTAATAAACGGGCACACCCACGCAGCCATGAGCCTTTTCAGGGGGCTTGCCGATGATCTTCCCCTCATGGAATGGCTCAACAACTATATCTTTCCGGCTGAAAGCAGGATTGATGCTGATTTTGTTTTTACGGGAACGCTTTTGGCCTGCGCAGAGATGATAATGTCCGGGACGACAACATTCTGTGACATGTATTTGTTTGAGAAAGAGGCGGCAAGTGCTGCCCGGCAAGCGAAAATGAGATGTCTCGTGGGAGAAGTCCTGTACGACTTCCCTTCCCCCAACTACGGACCCGTGGAAAAAGGCCTGGAATACACTGAATCGCTGATTAAAAAATGGCAGGACGATCCCCTGGTTTCGGTTGCAGTGGAACCACATTCTCTCTTTACATGCAGTCCTGATCTTCTGATCTCTGCAAATGAACTGGCATTAAGCTACAAGGTCCCGCTGATTATTCACGTGGCTGAGACATTGAACGAAGTTGCCGATGTAAAGGAAAAACATGGCAAGCCACCTGTTGAATATCTCCATTCATTAGGGCTCCTCGGCCCCCACCTGATCGCTGATCACTGTGTGCATGTCAATGAACAGGACATCAGTAAAATGGCTAAGTACGGAACAAAGGTAATTCACAATCCCGAAAGCAACATGAAATTGGCGTCCGGTATAGCCCCTGTCACTGAACTCTTAGCCCGGGGCGTGACCGTGGGCCTGGGAACGGATGGTTGTGCTTCCAACAACAACCTGGATATTTTTACGGAGATGGACATGGCAGCCAAACTTCAAAAGATCCAAACCATGGACCCGACCGTATTGGATGCCGCCACAGTATTGAGGATGGCGACCATCGAAGGGGCTAAGGCATTGGGCATGGAGGATATCACAGGCTCCCTGGAAACAGGAAAAAAGGCGGATATCATCATTGTGGACGTTGATAAGCCGCATCTGACCCCCATGTACAACCCCTATTCCCATATTGTTTATGCGGCAAGGGGAAACGATGTAAGCCATTCAATTATAAACGGTCAACTGGTAATGGAAGATCGTAAATTGCTGACTCTTGACATAGAGGAAATTATGGAACGGGCTAAGGAAAAGGCCATAAAGGTGAGGGAATGGGTTTTTTGATTGAAGATTGAAGGTTGATGATTGGAAAAAACATGCCCATAAAGGAAAAGAGGTTTATAGCCCTCGGAAGCAGGCTTCTCGGCGTTCCCGAGGTCCTCACGCTTGGAGTGAGACCCAATTTCAAGGACTACACACCCATGGAAAGGGAACTGATTTTGGGCGCCGAAATTATCCTTTTCCCCACGCTCAATTATGCCCAGTTTTTCACCACCATGGACAAGAAGATCTTTCCGAGCCTGGAGACCTATCTTTATGCGGATGAAAAGATCAAACAGACCACGCTCTTTTTCATGCTTGACGTACCTCACCCCAAAACCAGGATCTATTATCATCTCCATCACCACGATATCGTCAAAGAATTCGCTTTCCCTTTCATAGGTAAATTAGCCAGGCGTTCATCCCGGGGCAGGGGAGTTTTCAAGATTCACAAACCGCAGGAACTTGCAGAATATCTCAGTCTCACTAAGGTTGCGTATGTCCAGGAATATTTGCCCCATGAAAGAGATCTGCGCGTGGTTCTTATCAATTACAAGCCAGTCCTGTCT
>JAFDAP010000014.1 GCA_019313765.1 Deltaproteobacteria bacterium
CCTGTCCACCAGTTCCATGATCCAGCCTTCCATGGCATCACCGATGGCCACGGTCTCGAGCCCGCGTGCCGCGGTTCGGCCAAGGGTGGAGAACAGGGCCGTGACGGGAATACTCAGCTTTTTCAATGTGTCGTTTACCACGCCCTGAATCCCTTTGTGTCCCCTGGCATAAGCGACCAGGACCCTGGACAGCGGGCCGACCTCGCACGGCTCGCCTTCATATCGCGGAGCCTTGATCCAGGAGTATTTGTCGTCGGTATCATAGTCTCCGTGCTGGGGATTGGTCTCTCCGTCATAGGGGTGTTTGGCCCCATTTCCCTTGTACCAGGAGTGTGTCACATGCTCGGTGACCTTGGATTCCTCGGCCATCTTGACGCCTTTGAGGTCGCGATTAAAGATGACGCCTCGCGGCATAAACAGGCTCTCAGGCTCATTGTCCGATTCAGGCAGTTCTCCCCAGGCATGAAAATTGGTAGTTCCACCTATTGCACCCCATTCTTTGTAAAAGGAGCCCACGGCTAAGATGTCCGGAATATACACATTCTTGACAAAATCCTGGGTTTCTTTCCAGATATAGAGGAATTCCGCAATACGATCCGGCGTAAGGTCCTTCACAGAGGTGATGCCCCCGACTACAAAGGACTGGAGGTGCGGGTTCTTGCCGCCGAATATGGCGTGCAGCCTGCGTGTCTTGGCCTGCATGCGCAATGCCTCGATATAATGGGCAGCAGCCATCAGATTCGCTTCGGGAGGTAATTGATAGGCAGAGTGGCCCCAATAGCCATTTGTGAAGGGTCCTAATTGACCGCTGTCTACAAAGGTCTTAAGCCTTTGCTGGACGCCCTTGAAGTAGACAGTCCCTCCAAATGGATCATTGCTCACACTGTCTGCTAAGGCCGCCGTCTTTTTGAGATCAGCGCTCAGGGCGCTGACAATATCCACCCAGTCTAAGGCGTGGAGATGGTAAAAATGAACAATATGGTCATGCTGAAACTGTGCCCCATGTAACAGGTTCCTGACTATACGTGCAATAGGGGGTATCTTTACGCCAACTGCATTTTCGACTGCCCTCACCGAGGACAGGTAATGAGTCATAGTTCAGACGCCTCATGTGCGTTGTGTAAAGAGCGGTGCGTCGCGCGGGTCCCTCCCCTGTAAAATAAGCTCAATGCCCCGGAACATCTGTCCGGAGCTCCAGGCATTGACAACTTTGCCGCCTTCCACTTCCACTTCGATGCGCAAGTGGCCTTCTATCCTTGTAACCGGATCGATCATAATTTTTTTGCCCATTTTTTCTCCTCTCTTTTCTTAAGAGTATTTTTAAAACCTATTTGCTTTCCTCAAAGAAGGGGGTCATTTTGTCCCAGAACCCGGGTTCACTACACCCTATGCAGGGATGGCCTGCCTCAACCGGCCAACTGGTGCCGTCGTTAAATTTTGCGATGGGACAGTTGTTGTAAGTGTCCGGGCCCTTGCAACCGAGCTTGTACAGGCAATAACCCATTGCGGCCTCTTTAGAGCCGAATTGCTCTACAAATTCATCATTTTCATAATGGGACCTTCTGGGACATTGATCATGTATGGATTTTCCATAGGCAAAGAGGGGTCTTCCAAGTTCGTCACACGCCGGAAGCTTCCCTAAGAGCAGATAGTTGACAATGGTTCCCACAAGATTGATCGGATTAGCCGGGCAACCGGGGATATTGACCGTTTTGATCCCCAAGACATCACCAACGCCTTTGTACCCGCCCGGATTCGGCGCGGCAGCCTGGATGCCTCCGTAAGAGGAACAGGTGCCAATGCAGATCACGGCAAGGGCTTTGGGACATACATCTTTTGCAATCTCCAGGAATGTACGGCCTCCGATCTTCCCGTAAGCCCCGTCGTATTTGGTTGCAATAGCTCCTTCCACCACGCAGATGAATTTCCCGTTATATTTCTTTACTGCTGCGTTAAGGGTGTCCTCTGCCTGGTGACCGGAAGCGGCCATGATGGTCTCGTGATATTCCATGGAAAGTATCTCGAGAATCAGTTGATCAATCCAGGGATACATGGTTGCGAGAGTAGCCTCAGCGCAACCGGTACATTCGCCAAGTTGCAGCCAGATCACAGGGGGCCGCTGCTTGGGCGCGGCGAACACCTCCGCCACCTTGGGGATAAAAGATGATGAGAGTCCCATGGTAGCGGTCAGAACGCCGCAATACTTCATGAAATCCCTTCTTGAGACCCCCTTTTCCGACAACCTCTGGTAAAATTCTCTTTCCTCTTCCATTCGGCACCTCCTTGATGCTGGTTAGTGGAATCCTTATCAGACCATAAACTTATCGCCAATTATGTCATATTTGTCAATTGTTTTTTCCGATAATTCTTGAGAAAAATGGGCCTATAATGTTATTACGAAACCGTCAAAATGGAAAAGAAAAAAATATTGCTTCTTTATACGGACAAATATTACCTGATCAAGCAGGTCTATCCCTTTGGGCTGGATTTGATCGCCGATTATTTGCGTCAATGCGGATATGATGTGACGATTGAATATCCTTACCTGCCCGACCCTGATCCGGAAACTAATCTGGTGAACATATTGGAACAGTCTGATCCTGATATTATTGGTCTTGGTATTAGAAACCTTGATACCTGCATGTCCTGCGAAGAATATGGTGATTTCGGGGGAGATGAGTTTAAGGCTTTCTATTTCCTCCCGGAGGTCAAAAGGCTTGTGGATTTTATTAAAAAACATGCTCCCGGTTTGCCCACTATTGCAGGAGGAGGGGCCTTTACCATATCCCCGATTGCGATCTTGAAATATTTAGGCATTGAATACGGGGTCGTGGGTGAAGGAGAGGAACCAATGCGCCTGTTCATTGAGGCCTTTCCAGACACGAAAAAGATCTCCAAGATACCTAATCTTGCCTACTTAAAAGACGATTATGTGGTCAATCCAAGGCAGGATTACCGTTTTGGGAGGGATTCGTGGCCATTCGGAAGGGATAAAAAGTTTAATTATGCATTTGAGACCACAGGACTGCCCGTACAGGTGAAAAGGGGTTGTAACCAGAGATGCAGCTACTGTGTGGAGCCCTTCATTGAGGGGAAAAAATCCCTTTTCAGGGACATAGACCAGGTCATTGCAGAGCTGAAAACCGTATCTGAGACCCATGAGGCCATTAACACTATTTTTTTTGTGGATACCGAGTTCAATGTGCCCGACCTTGCATATTGTTCCCGCCTAGTTAGAAGGATCATGGAAGATAACTTACACCAGCGTTTCAGTTTCTCTTCACAGTTTTTGCCTAAGCCCTTTGATCTTGATTTTGCCAAGATTTTAGCTGAGGCGGGTTTTTCAATCATTCTCACGTGCGATAGTTTTGCCGACAGTGTTCTCAAGAAAAATCGAGTTTCATATCGCCAGGCGGATATCACCAACGCCCTGAGACTATGTGAGGAATACGGAATAAGCTGCACCCTGTCCATGATTTTCGGCCTTCCAGGGGAGACCTATGAGACACTGAATCATTCCCTTGAGCAAATGAACAGGTATCCCCCTCATTTCTTGAGAAGATACGAGTATACCATTGGGGGCAGGATATACCAGGACACAACCCTGTGCGAGTCTATTGAGAAGGATAAAGAGGAACGGCACCTATACGGGATGAAGTCTGATGGTTATTTAGAACCCTTTTATTACTGCAGTCCTGAAAATCCCATGAAATTGAAACAATACATCCAGCAGGGTTTCCCCTATCCCATGGCCTATCAAAATTATTATGATGAAACCGTGACCAGCGGTCTTGCCGTAGCCTATCTCGCTGATCAGGGCAGTTGGGGAGAGGCCGTTTTCAGGTTTTTAGAGAGTGATCTTGCGGTTCGGTCTTCCATTTATGAATACCTTTTTCGCAAATTGACGGATGCAGGAAGGATTGATGATGCCAGGACAATATCTGAAAATCTGTTGGAGGCCATTTACGAGAACGGAGAGACATCCCCGTACCGGGATCAGATAGAGCTGATTCAATTTTACCTGAGTTGTCTTGGTTAATTTGGGCTATTTCACGCTTAAACGGCAAAGCCGCGCTTTATAAAATCGCGCCAGGCCATTTTATTACTTGAACCCATGCTCATTAGCCAACATATCCAGATGAATAGTGGCCAGGTTCTCTAATTCCATGGGGGCTGCTTCCTCAAAGACCCTTTTGTCTACTGTCTTGAGATATTTCATGCACTGCCGGCAGAAGTCAACGCGGAGACCTTCTTCCTGTTCGGCCTCAAAATAACCAAGCGTCTTATGCTCCTCATTCCGGCAGAAAGGGCATTTAAGCCTGTGATATGCCCATTCCTGTCCGCATAGCTCGCAATGTAAATACCTCTTGCCCGTTTTGGCAAAACAGGCCATGTCCGGTTCAGAACCGCACACAGGGCAATAACCGTAATTCCAGTGTTCTTTATCTATCCGGTCGGATGCTGCGTCACGCAGGGCGTAGAGTGACGGCCTCAGCGCCACCTGTGCTAAAAAACTGAGTGTCGCCGGATCCAGATCCACCTCTTTACCGGTTTTGGAAAGGGCCTTATCGTCTTTCCTGAGTACGGTCTTGAACAGGCTGTCTGTCCACCCGGAATCGCTTTTTGATTTTTCCAGGACCTTTTTCAGGCCATCCCTGTCCTCTCTTTCGGTATTTGACAGATGTTCTATGAATTTAGCGAACAGTTCC
This sequence comes from Deltaproteobacteria bacterium, assembly GCA_019313765.1. Lineage (GTDB taxonomy): Bacteria > Desulfobacterota > DSM-4660 > Desulfatiglandales > Desulfatiglandaceae > JAIOSR01. Next base: position 4,710 of record JAFDAP010000014.1, read on the forward strand.
GATGAGGCTTCAAGGTCAACAGGGATATCTTCCCTTGAAAACAGCGGAAAGCCCTCTTCTTTCTTCATGTCTTTCAGTCTATCTTCAAATCTAATGTCTTGAGGTTCGGGTTCCACTTTTTTCATCAGGCTTGCTAATTCACGATAGGATTCGAGGACCTCTTTGCATACGGGTCTTTGCTGAATGAGACGGTCGATATGTTCCAAGAGGTGTTCAATCATAAGACTTTCTCCTTATCATTTTTGTTTACCCTCGATGTTGTTGAATCTTGCCCGCCAGAGGCGGGTAAAGGTTTTCTTAGGCTCCTACTATATGCCTTCGTAGGGCGGGCCACTGTGCCCGCCTTTTCGGTCCCGCAAAGTGGAGCCCTACGATGTTTGTGGAAGGTATCAGATTCATAGAAAGATTCCTTAACTCAACAGTATTGAGGGTTTGCCCGCCTAAAGCAGGTAAAAGTGGTGGTGAAAGCCCCAGGATATTGAGCTATTAGCTGGATTCTCTTTTTAGTGTATCCATCAAGGTTGATAACCTCGAAAAAAGTCGCTTCGCGCCTTTTTTCTCGGCGGAGGAGGGCTTACCCGCCCTCGGTCTGTTGATGGACTTTTTACGAGTCCATCAAGGGTGAATAGCGAAAGAAAAATAAGAGGGATACCCTTCCGGGCATCCCTCTTATTATCTACAGAAAACGTTAATGATTAATTAACCGACCAGTTTATGGATGAGCTGCCACTCCTTGGACAGATCCTTGAGAGACTTGCCGATCTTCCTGAGGGCCATCTTACGATCCATGCCCCCGGGAACAATATCCACACTGGCAAACTGGTGGTATTTTGCGGGCTTATCGGCCAGCAGATAAAATACTCTCAGATCATCAAGGCCGGTGACCTCAGCGTTGGGATATTTGGATTTTGCTTCACCCAATCGCTTTTTGGCCATGGCAACCATCTTATCCCGGTCCCCAAAACTCATGGCCCCCGTGGGACAGGTCTTGACACACGCGGGCAAAAGCCCGTTGTTGACCCTGTCAACGCACATGGTGCACTTGGACATGTAGCCGGCGCCTTTTTGCGCCCTGGGGATATTAAAGGGGCATGACTCGGTAATGTCCGCGGCCTTGGCCTTTTTGAGTTTGTCCGTGTAAAGCACTGCACCCGTCTGGCTGTCAATGATGATGCCACCAGGGGTATCGTCCTCCGCAGCCTCTAAACAGGGCGGCTCAACACAGTGCCTGCACTGGTCCGGGAAAAAATACCATACAGGTTTGTTGTCAGGCCCCATATGTTCCTGGAACCGGACCACTTTATAGGTGAAAAAGCACAGGTCCTTGGGGTTCTGATAACTCCCCCAGTTCTCCGTCTTTGTCGCGGGTAGCTGATTCCATTGCTTGCAGGCAATCTGACAGCCCCGGCATCCGGTACACAACGTCGTATCTATAAAAAAAGCCTTTCCACTCATCAGATCACCTCCTTTATGCCTTTCTCACATTGACCATAAAGGCCTTGGTTTCAGGGATCCTGGTATTAGGATCACCGGCTGACGGGGTCAACAGGTTGGCCGAATCTCCACCATTCTTGGGATGGACCCATCCGAAATGCCACGGGAGCCCAACCTGGTGAACGACATTCCCCTGTATTTTAAAGGGCCGGAAGCGAATGGTCACGATCGCAGTCGCTTTGAGCTTTCCTCGGGCCGATTCCACAACGACCATTCCCCCGTTTTTGATCCCTTTCATCTTGGCCAGTTCCTGGCTCATTTCCACAAAGATCTGTGGTTGGGCCTCTAACAGCCATGGCTGCCACCTGGTCATAACACCGGTCTGCCAGTGTTCGCTGACCCGGTATGTGGTGCCCACAATGGGGAATTTTGGATCACCCGACTTGTAAACATCCATGTCGGTGCTATAGGTTGCCGCAACCGGACTTGCAAGCTGGCTGGAGAATGGCTGCTTTTTAACGGGACTTTCGATAGGCTCGTAGTGCTCCGGAAAAGGCCCGTCCGCCCTTCCCGGACCAAAGACATGCGCATGGCCCTCGGGTTTCATGATGAATGGATACTTGGTATCCGTTCGCATGGACCCGTCCGGGTTTTGCATGGGGTACCAGCCCCCATCGGGCACGTCGCCGACCCACTTCTTGGACACATACTTGCCGTCTTTTACTTCACCCTTGAACTGGATCACAGGGTGCTCCTTGTCCCAGGGATTTCCCTGCTTGTCTACCGACGCGCGGTTGTAAATAATGCGGCGGTTGACCGGCCAGCACCAGGACCATTCCAGGTTAAGGCCGATACCGGACTTCTCTCTCTTCCGCCTGGCGGCCATATTCCCTTTTTCCGTATAGCTGTTGCAGTAAAGCCAATTAGCGGATGAGGTTGAGCCGTCGGCCTGCAACCAGGCGAAGCTGGGAACCAGCGTCCCCTTTTTGCAGAGTTTCCCTTTGACAGTGACATCTTTCGTGAAATAGCCATTAATCTCTTTGGCCATCTTGTGGGCGTCAAACTCACAATTAGTGGTGTAGTCCCACTTCAGGTTGACTATCGGTTCCGGGAAAACCGCATTCTTGTCTTTCCTATAGAGATACTTGACCTTTTTCATCAGGTCTATCAGGATATCTCCGTCAGACTTTGCATCTCCCGGCGCCTGGGCAGCCTTGTAACGCCACTGCATCCACCTGCCGCTGTTGGTGATGGAACCCTCTTTTTCCACGGAAACCGCACATGGGAGCATGAAAACCTCTGTCTTTATCTTCTTGGGATTCATGCCCGGTCCTTTCCAGAAGGACCCGGTCTCATTGTCAAAGATATTGACGTTCACCATCCAGTCCAACTTGGTGAGGGCCTTTCTGGTCTTGTTGGAATGAGCGCCCGATCCTGCAGGGTTCTGACCCCATGCAAAGAAGCCCGTGAATTTCCCCTTGTACATCTCGTCAAAGAGGTCAAGCCAGGAATTGGGCGTGCCTGCATCCAATTTGGGCATCCAGTCATACCCGAAATTATTTGCCTTGGTCGCCTTGTCCCCAAAGAAAGACTTGAGGAGGCTCACCATGTATTTGGGCTCATTCTGCCACCAGTTGGCGCTCAATGAGTCTTTGCTCTTTGGTCTTCTCTTGAGATAATCCCCAAGGGTCGGCCATTTGGTGCTTGGGGTGGCCAAATAGCCGGGCCAGATATGGAAGAGGATGCAATGGTCGGTTGAACCCTGGACATTGGATTCACCTCTCAGGGCATTGACGCCTCCGCCTGCCACACCCATATTGCCCAACAGCAACTGGATCATGGCCATAGTCCGGATGTTCTGGACACCTACCGTATGCTGGGTCCAGCCCATGGCATACATGATGGTCCCTGCCTTGCCCTTCTGACCGGTATATGAATACATCTCATAGACCTTTTGAAGGTCTTCTTTTGGGGTACCCGTAATGGAAGATACAGTGTCTAAATCGTAACGGCTGTAGTGCTTTTTCAGCAACTGAAACACGCACCTGGGATCCTGAAGGGAACGATCTTTCTTCGGTATTCCATTTGCATCTTTTGCGAATGCCCACATCTTCTTGTTATACTTGCGGGACTTGGCATCGTAACCTGAAAACAGGCCATCATCAAATTTAAAGGAATCAGCAATAATGAAGGCTGCGTTGGTATACTCTGCCACATACTCCTTAAAATATTTCTCGTTTTCAAGGATGTACTTGATCATCCCGCCTAAGAAGGCGATATCGGTCCCTGATCTCAAAGGGGTGTAAAAATCCGCCTTTGATGAGGTACGGGTAAACCGGGGATCTACGCTGATCAGCTTGCCCCCGCGTTTCATGGCCTCGTTCACCCATTTAAAGGAAATGGGGTGGTTTTCAGCCGCATTGGAACCCATGATGAGAATACAATCACTGTTTCGGATATCGATCCAGTGATTGGTCATTGCGCCGCGTCCGAACGACTCTGCCAGAGCCGCAACAGTGGCGCTGTGTCAGATACGAGCCTGGTGCTCGATGTATGTGAGCCCCAAGGCCCTCATCATCGCCTGGATCAACCAGCACTCTTCATTGTCTAAGGCAGCGCTTCCCACATTTGCGATACCCTCGGTGCGGTTGACCACCTGTCCTTTTGCATTTTTGCTGATGAAGCTGGCATCCCGGCTCTTCTTAATCCTCTTGGCAATCATCCAGTATGCCTGGTCCCAGGAGACCTCCTGCCACTGGGTGCTGTAAGGAGCCCTGTAAAGGGGGGTTAGGAGACGATCCTCGTTGTTGGCCAATTGACTAAGTGCCGCGCCTTTTGAGCAAAGTGCTCCTTCGTTAATGGGGTGATCGGGATCACCTTCAATGTTAATAATCTTCCCTGCTCCTGCTTTTCCGGTATGAACGATCACACCGCAGCCGACGGCACAGTAACAGCAGATGCTCGTCGATTCCTTTGCAAAGCGGATCTTAAGGGTCTGGGCATAGGATTTAATTGGTTTCAAATCAAGTCCCAAACCCAGAGCCGCTACGCCTGCCGCAGAAGCTCCCGTGATCTTGAAAAAATCGCGACGAGTAACGTTCATAAGCCCTCCTTGTTTTTTAAAGGTTTCGGGTTGGATATAAAAAACAAAGACGCTAAATCCGAAATTCAGACGTCTTATGTTTTTCAATATGATCCTTGCGAAGCTGAAAGAGCGCTATGGCTTTCTCGCAAGGTCTTTCAAAATAGATGTGAATAAGCGAGGTTTAAAAAGGAAAAGTTGAGTTCTTAAAAATAGCCATACCCCCATGAGAACCGGTTTGTCAAGTGTTTTTTTAGATAAATCAGGTAGTTATATATGTCAGGGCTGACATATGGAAATGGCGGGGATTTATGGATTTTTTGCGAGACTGACAATAATAGCCGTTAGCGGGTTCAGCGTTCAGAGGTTCCCCCGCACTATATGCGGGGATCTTCGACTTGCCCTCAAAACTTTCGCTCGATCTCCCTACGAAGCTATTCTCGGACAGCCTCTTAGCGTTGCATTTCTCTCAATTTCCGCTTAAGTGTAGAAAGAGAAATGCCCAGTTTTCTTGCAGTCAAGCTTTTGTTTCCGCCACAGCCTTCAAGGCTGGTGAGGATATGACGCCTTTCCACTTCCTTAAGGATTACGATATCTTTAATATTCAAAACTTCTTGACCGGTTTTTCCCAATGGCGGGCCACCAAAACCATTCTGCAGCAATAGATCCGCCGGCCTTATTTCATCGCCCTGAAACAGGAGGGATGCCCTTTCAATCACATTCCTGAGTTCTCTCACATTTCCCGGCCATGGATATTTTATCATTCGCTCTATGTGGCTTTCAGGAACCTTGATTGGCCTTCTTAAAAACTTTTTTACAAAATAGTCGGCAATTTCCGGGATATCCTTAGGATGCTCGCGTAATGGGGGTATATGCATATTGAAAACCGCCAACCGGTAATAAAGATCCTGCCTAAAGCTCTTGTCTTGTATGGCTTTCTCCAGATCCCGATTGGTTGTGGCTATGATTCTTACATTAACGGGTATGATCCGTCCGCTTCCTATCCTCCGTATACTCTTATCTTCCAGCACGGTAAGCAATTTGCTTTGCAGGTGTATAGGTATTTCTCCGATCTCGTCCAAAAGCAGTGTCCCGCCGTCCGCTAATTCAAAGATACCCTCCCGACGGGCATCCGCACCCGTAAACACGCCCTTCTCATGACCAAAGTATTCAGCCTCCATTAGATTTTCGGGGATAGCGGAGCAGTTGATCGCAAGAAACGTTTCACGCCGGTCCTGGAGATCGTGGATAGCTTCGGCAACCACATTTTTTCCCACACCCGTTTCCCCAGTGATCAACACGTTGGCATCGGAACCTGCAGCCAAGGCAATCTGCTCCCTGATTCTTTTCATCACCTCGGAGGAGCCCACTAATTTTTTTTCTTCTTTCCCTCTTTTCTTCTCATAGTCCTGAACTCTTAGCCTTCCCTCCATGTGCACGTTTTTAACGGCCATATCTATGGTGATCAAAAGCTCGTCTAATTCAAAAGGTTTTGAAAGATAATTAAAAGCTCCGGCCTGCATGGCGTCAACCGCATATTCGATTGTTGCATATGCGGTTATGAACAAAATTTTCGTGTTGGGATTAATATCCAGGATTCTCCGGCAGACCTCAATCCCTCGCATGTCGGGTAATTCCTGGTCCAATAATACCAAGGTCGATTGCTGGCGTTCAAAAATATCTATACCCTCTTTTCCATTGTGTGCGGCCTTGACACGGAAACCCTTAGCAATGAGGAAGTCAGAGAGAGAGTCTGTAAGAAGTTCATCATCATCAATAATCAATATGTCCGAAACTTTTTTCATATCTGCCGGGGCCGCCTTTCCCTGTTCATCCAAGCACCCGGCCCAGCACCTGGCTTAGTTCTATCATATCTACAGGTTTGGTAAGATAATCCTTTATCCATTTCCAGGCATGTCTGTCTATTTGCTGGGAACTGCCTGGATCATAGCCGGATATAATTGGTATCTTTGCATTTGGGTCATTTTCCATAATCTTCTTGCCGCACGTTATCCCGTCCATTCCCGCCATGTTCCTGTCCATCAACACTACATCGGGTTGAAATGACTCTTGTCTTTCTATGGCCTTTTCCGCATTGTTCGCGGTAGCCACCTGGTAACCCAGTGCCTTTATCATCTCTTCCATAGCTTCCAGCATCTGGGTTTCATGGTCAGATAGTAAGATTTTTTGGCCTTTACCACGTAAAACCCAGGAGAAATACCATGCCCTTCTTTATCTTTTATATTATCCTCGCTTTGAAAAATTCTGTCAATATGCTTTCACTTTGCCTTTATGCGACACTTCAGCTTTGAAAAAATCAGCAGCGGATCACTGGACCGAGCAATAACGTGCCAGAGTGCGCCATCCCCAGAAGACTATTAGGATGGACCTTTTTGATTTGCACTCTATGGCTTTTTGCAATATGATCCCAGAGGTCTAAATGTGGAGATAGACATGCCCTCGCCTCTAACCCCCCAATACACCGAGACCTTTGAAAAATGTTTAATTTTGTTCAAGGTCAAGTCGAAGATCCCGGACTTTGAGCGGGGGAAGGTGAAAATTTTAACCACAGGAATACATTGAGTATTTCGAGGATTAAAATTTGAGTCTGACGCAGCTTGTCCCGCCATAGCCCTGGCGACGGCGGAAGATTGGGCAAAAGTGGACGTTTTGCAAAGGTCTCACACCACCTGAGGAGGAAAACATTCCTATGCAGCCATGCTGGCGGACATCCTGCCAAGGCAGGACCCTATTTTGTGCGTGGCTATGAGATAATATAGAAAGACTTGTATGATGACTTTGTCAGGAGGACACCCGAATGAAAAGCTATCGTAAGGAACTGTGGTTTCAAGTCCCCACCAGAAGGGCATTTATCAACATCACGCCACAGGTTGAAGAGTGTATAATAGATAGTGGTATCACAGAAGGCTTTGTGCTTGTAAACGCCATGCATATTACGGCATCCGTGTTTATTAACGACGATGAACACGGCCTTCACCATGACTATGACGTATGGCTGGAAAAATTAGCGCCCCATGAACCGGTCTCGCAATATCGTCATAATGTGGGGGAGGATAATGCCGACGCCCATATGAAGCGGCAGGTCATGGGTAGAGAGGTCGTCGTGGCAGTTACCCGCGGGAAATTGGATTTCGGCACATGGGAACAGATTTTTTACGGCGAATTCGACGGCCGGAGAAAGAAACGGGTCCTTGTTAAAATTATTGGAGATTGAGTAAAAATCCTGGCCCAGCCTCCGGCCCATAGGGCCTACGGCCCGGAGGGAGGACCAGGCTTTGGTTATCCCCAGAGGTGATTTGCTTTGTTGGAGTTTATTGCCTTATTGAAATTCCAAATATCAAACCCCAAATATCAAACAAATTCCAATGACCAAAATTCGAAAATCCAAACAATGTCTTGTCCTGGAAGGTTTTGGTCATTGAATATTGAAATTTGAGATTTATTTGTAATTTGGTGC
>JAFDAP010000473.1 GCA_019313765.1 Deltaproteobacteria bacterium
TGTTGCTGATTCCCCTGCCTTTATGCGGGACGGCTCTAAACTGGATTCTATCTCAAAGGTTCCTACCAGTCCGCTGAAATCGGCAGGCATTCCCTTGTCGGGAAGGGAGACAACCTCCAGTTCCAGGGGTTCGCTGTCTAAGGTCATGGGGCGACTTGAAGACATGGAAAAAAAGGGGTCGTCAAAAAGGCTCCTCGGAGATCGCCTTCGGGATTCAAAAACGGTCATGTTCATTCTCGAGGGCCTGATAGCATGAACTCCCTCTTCAGAGGCGGTCAGGGAATATCGCACCTCCAGGATTTTGTAGGATTCCCCGTTATAAACGCCCTGGTATTCAACGGGCTTTCCTAACTGTTTAAAGGTCAGGTGTTCTGTTTCCGGGAGATTCAGGGAAAGATCGCCGACCCTTTTCTGACAGTAGAGCTTGAGTGAGTATATGGCCTCCTCTTCCACATAGATTCTCTTGGACGAAAGCGCAGCTCTGAGAAAAAGGGGACCTCGATTAGCACCTGAAGACCGGACAGGTTCCATGATCTTCAATGTCTCGGTATTACTCCGGAAGGTCTTGCCTTTTACTTTTACCTCTGCCGGTCCGATCTTAAAGGTCCCTGTCTTTTTGGGCCGAAGAAGATATGTATAATCAATCCCTGAGTTCACCTTTCCGTTTATAATCTCAACGCGACTCGAAGTCCCTGTTCGCGTTACGTCAAAGGATTCCAGGCCGTTCAGAACGGGCCGTGAGTCGCTCTTGCGGACCCCGGACAACTTGACGAGCATTGTTATAGAATCCATTGGCGTGGCTTTGTTTCTGTCCAGCCTCAGGGTAATGGATATATCGGCATTAGCCGGACAGGGTGATATGAGAAACAAAAAAATTGCTGCAAGAAATATGGTAGCCCTCTTCATCCTACCAGTCCTTTCCAGATGGAACGCCGTGTCTTTTGTCTTTAGGGACCTGGAAACGCAGGAACCGGGAGCGGTCTTCCTTGAGATTATCCAACAATGCCTCGGCCTTTTTTCTGTCAAGCATGGCCCCTGCGGGATTCGTGGGCTGATCCTCCCCCTGCTCTCCCTGCATTGCCTGCCTCGGCTTCAGCTCCCCTGAAAGGTCTTTGGGTTCCTGTTTTCCGGCCGTTTGGCCCTCATCGCTTCGGTCGTCGTTTTTCTTCCTGGACTCATCCTCTTTCCCGGATTTAGGCTGGCCTTTGTCTTTTTCACGCTCATGAGAGGATTTCCGATCAGAACCCTTTTTTGAAGACGATTTGTCCTTGTTTTTGTCCTTTTTCCCTGTCTCAGATTGATCCTTTTTGTCTCCCTTTTGGTCCTGTTTGTCTTGATCTTTTTTCTTTTTCAGCTTTTCCAGTTCTCTCAGGGACAGTTCAAGGTTATACCGGGCATCCTCACTCTCAGGATTACACAGGATTGCCTGCCTGTATTGCTCTACTGCCGCTTCAAAATCGCCATGCTTAAAAGAGGTGTTGCCCAGGTTGTAAAAGGCCCTGAACTGTACCTGCTCATCTTCTGATCTTCTCAAAACGCTGGAAAAGGCTGCCCCGGCCCCCTGAAAATCCGAGTTCTGGAATGCGGCACATCCCCTGTTGTAGCGATAGCGTATATCTTTTGGCCGATCCATGTCTTTTTGGGCATAGGCCTTTTCAGCCTCTGCAAAGCGGCCCTGGCTGTAAAGTTCGTCGGGATTTTCGGCGGCCACGGCCTGGGATGGAATAATTAGCCCATAGATAAATGCAAAAATAAATATGTTAATCTGTTTTATCATCCGTATTTTGGGATCCTTTTATTTGCTCAATATCCTGGGGATAAAACCCTGACGGGTAAATTCCTTCAAGGAGTTTAGGCATTAGCCTTTTATTCGGCCACCGAATATTGGCACCCTCGTAAAAAGTCAAAAAACCCCATTTTTTGTCATTCCGTCCCGGATCGGGGTCCGGGATGACGGCCAAGCCGGAATCCAGTGTTTTCAAAAACTTATGACTGACCTGGACCCCGGCTTTCGCCGGGGTGACGACTTTTTACGAGTCCATCAATATTGAGAATATATGCATCCTTCATTTCTCGGTTTACACTTTGCAAGAATGCGGGCGCCAAGAGAGGTTATAAACAAGGTTACAGGTGTCAGGAATTCGAAGCCAGAGGCCTGAAACCTGAACACCGAAACCTGAAACCCTACTTCAAATTACCGATTTCCGCTCAACAATCAAGCCTTCCAGGATCAAAAACAAGAAAGCGGCCAGAAGGAAAAAAGTGAAACGTTCCTCATAGACCTTAATTTTCCCGCTCTTCAACTCCTTGGCCTCTGTCCTGGATTTGATCCCGTTAAAATACAGGATATCAAGATCCAGGTCACCGGCCACAGACCGCACATAAGTCCCTCCGGCCACTGAAGCCATCTCCCTGAGGCCTTCCTCCTCGAGTTTGGACAAAATCAACTTGCCTTTTTGATCTTTCTTAAACCCGCCTTTCCCGTCACGGGC
>JAFDAP010000474.1 GCA_019313765.1 Deltaproteobacteria bacterium
CTCGCATGAATGGGAAGACCTTCGGCCTCGGCCAATGTAACAACAACATCCTTTAAATCTGCCAGGCCCTTTTTGCTCAAATACTGGAAAGTGGGCTTTTTGATGAAATCGTCCACGGACAGCCCGGAAAACATGCGTGCACACTGACCCGTGGGCAGGACATGGTTGGTCCCGGAGGCATAATCGCCCACAGGAACCGGTGCATACGGGCCCATAAAGATAGAGCCTGCATGTTTGATCCTGTTCAGGGTAATAAAGGGGTCTTGAGTCATTATCTGCAGATGTTCGGTTGCATATTCATTGGTGAAATCAATGGCCTGTTCCATATCATTTGCAATGAGCACATAGGAGTGTTTTGACAGGGAAGACTCAAATATATCCTTTCTGGGAAGGTCGTCATACTCCCTGTTAATAATCTCGCAGACCGCTTGTGCGATATTTTCCGATGTGGTTACGAGCACTGCCGCGGAATCGGGGTCGTGTTCCACCTGGGAAAGAAAGTCCACGGCGATCAATTCCGGGTCTCCGGTATCGTCGGTCAGTATCAGGGCCTCACTCGGCCCGGCCGGTGAATCAATGTCCACCTGGCCGTATACCAACATCTTGGCCGCTGTCACGTACTTGTTGCCCGGCCCCACGATCTTGTCCACACGCGGCATGGTCTCTGTGCCGTAAGCCAATCCGGCAACTCCCCAGGGGCCTCCCACCTTGAAGACACGGTCACAGCCGGCAATATCCGCGGCCACCAGCGTGGCCGAGTTTGCCTTCATCCCCTTACTGGGTGGTGTTACGGCCATGATCCGCTCCACTCCCGCGACCTTAGCGGGCAGAACGGTCATAAGTATGGAACTGGGGTAGGCCGCTGTTCCGCCCGGTATATAACACCCTACAATATCCATTGCCCTTGTGATGCGGCCGGCTAAGATACCGTCACTTATTTCTATTGACCACATCTCCCGCTCCAACTGTGCCTCATGGAACTTGATGATGTTTTGGGCCGCGATTTTCAGGCAATCAACCACTTTGGGGTCCAACTCTTTGTAGGCGTCATCAATCTCTTCCCTGGTTACCTCCAGGTCGGGTGTTGAGATATCATCCTTGTGCTTCCTGTAATGTTCCAGGGCGACGGCGTTGCCTCGTGTCTTGACGTCATCCACGATCTTGCGGACGTCTTCATATACGGATGATATGTCTTCCATGGACCTTTGCATGACGTTTTTCTTTTTTTTGGGGCTCAGGTCGTCGATTCTTTCCGGTTTCATCTCCATGTCTGTATTCCTTTCGTTTTATTCATATATACAATTTAAGAAAATGATTTTGTAGAAACATTTTCCTGAACACTATAATAATCTTTCAATGCATCCACCGTGCTTTGGAATGCAAGATCCTGCCACGGGATCTGGTCTTCAGAAAAGAGTCCGGTCTCAAGGGTCTCATCCTTAGGGCTCAGGTCCCCGGTTAAATACCGGGCCACATAAACTATAACAATGGGGATTTTCCCGGGATAAGAATAGACCCCCAACAAGTCCTTGATCCGGATTTTCAACCCGCATTCCTCTTCTGTTTCTCTGACTGCTGCTGTCTTAACTTCTTCCCCCCGGTCAACATAACCGCCCGGGATTACCCATTTCCCTTTTTGGGGTTCAATGTCGCGCTTTAACAGGACGACTTTGCCGTTTAAATCTGTGATAGAGCAGGCCACGACCTTGGGGTCCAGATAAAAGACAAAATCGCAAAGGTCACAGATGAGCCTGGCCGGCTCATTTTCTTTTAACCTCAAGGTGTTGAGCCTGCCGCCACAAACAGGGCAGTATTGGAATTCAGGGTTGTGGTGATGCATTCTTATGCCGCCCCATAAAATATCTGCGAGAACAATCGCCCGTCAGCCAGACGTAATCGGCGGTTTCCTTTTTGATGATTTCCCTGCCGGTTAATGGATATAACACGATAGTGGCCATGTTTACCCTGACACGTTTCAGGGTCCTTTCGGGAATTCCGTATCCATTTATTATATGTCCGTTTCCCGCAAAAACAACCACCCTTTGTGCGTTCTCTTTCAAATATTCAGCAATGTTTTCGGCCATGGTGTCTTCCCAGACGCACTGGGCCTGATAAAAATAGTCAAATTTTTTCAGGTCCTGACTGGTATGCTGCTTGTAAATATCCCTGAGATAGGCCCGGTGTTTCTCATTATCCAGATCAATCTCTTTTGCCAGTTGATTCCGGTCTTCGGATTTCAGGCTGCCGAGACCTGACCTTGCCACCTTTTTTACAATATCATTCGGCGCATTGATGGCATGGATTCTGCTCCCCTTTTCCCTGAGCATAAATATGAGAGGCCGGTAAAAATAGTAATCAAAGGACCATGCCTTGCGCCAGTCCACATCCTTTAGAAAAACAGTCTCGGTAGAAGTTCCTTCCATGTACCGGTCCAGGACCGGCTGCTGGGGCTCTTGAAAAAACTCCATTGCAACGCTTAAGTCGCCGTATC
>JAFDAP010000475.1 GCA_019313765.1 Deltaproteobacteria bacterium
AAGCTGGCGCGCTCTTCCTTATATATGTATAAGGTTTAGGAACCGTGGAGTAGAACATCTGTCCGCAAGTATTTTCATCCAACGCGCCGTTTTCTTCAAGCGCTTTCGCAACGCTTTCAATTTGATTTTCCGAGATAATCATCTCGCTAATCTCACGAGCCGGAGATATTTTATTGGATTCTGATTTCTCTGTACGGCGGTAATTTAATTTGCTTATTGTTGCCCCTCCCGCACCAGCAGCCATGGCCGCCTTTATTAAATCCGGGGCGCGTCCTTCATTGCAAATCAGGGTGAAATTCACAAGATCATTTAAATATTTTCTTTTTTTCCCGGCGGATCGATATTTAGAAAATTCACGCCGACGCCATTTAGTGTCTCCTTTTATTTCATCGATTACTGTAACTATCTGTTCAATGCTTGCTGCCTGGCGGCTCAATCCCACATAAGCTTTCACATCGACTAATCCCATTTTTATGGGATAAAGATAAATAAAACCCTTCCCCGGGTGTTCTAATGACCCAATATCTATCATCATTTCCATCACACTTTCTACATTATGAGACGTCGTAACCAAGTTCACAATTTCTTTTTCGGCCGGGATTGTGACTCTCCAGAGCCCGATCTTATCTCTTAACCCAGTTCCAATACCTAAAGTAATCGCCGGAACCCCACCGCCCGTTTCCAATCCAACCTTCCCCAAAAGGTCGCCATCTCCTTTCTGTGCAATGCAGCATATGCCGATCAAATCGCTAAATAATCTTCTCATTTTAGTTTTGATATTCCGGATTTTATTCTCCTGGCATTGTTCATGTGCCTTAATCAATGTAACCTCTTTACTGAAAACCGAACCTCTTCCAGGTATATTTAATCCGCCTTTATTGATTATGAAATTTATGATTGCCTTTTCTATTTCCGAGGAGACCAAAAATGTAATGGTGGTGATGGGATCATACAGAATGGATTTGCCGGTTCCAAACGTTTTTAACAGGCCTTTCCTCTCCTGCAATAGGTCCCTTCGCCCTGCTATCGAATTGCTATATTCCAGGCCTATGGATTCCAGATCTTCAAGGACGGCTGATGTTATTTCCTTGTCGGAAACAATCGTAATCTCAACGACCTTTTTATCAATATCCATTAAAATGAATCATCCTTTATCTTAATAGAGACTGTTACGAAAAAAACAAAAACATGACGTTAATTAAAGTCAAAAGTCATTTGAGTATATAACCTCTTCATCATCTTTTTTGCTTTTGATTTTGTGTTTGTTTTCATATCACCAAGTAGAAGTAGGATCTGACAGGCATCTGATAGGTGTCCGAGGATATTTGCCAGCTTTAAGCTGTTTAAAAAGAACCTGTTCAGATAGAGTTTATTTTTATCATTTTCAAAACCTCTCTCAACCTGTGGTCGTATTTTCTGCAATAGCTTTTGAGAGACCTTTGTATGGAGAGGAATCATTCCAAAATGGTGTTCATCAATGGAGGGGCTAATATATAATTCTTGATAGCAGTTTCCATGTTGCCAGCAAGTATCACAAGCGGGATTATCGAGGGGACTTGTATAGCAGTGCATTTCAGTTTCAGCATCGTAGGTGTCCCAACACAGAGGAATACCTTCAGGGCATTCTGGACAGCCATAGTCAAAGTATTCTTTAGGAGGCTGCATGTTTTCACGAACCCTGGTTAAAACAGCTGTATTTGATTGTCTCCTTAACCGCATTTTTTTCTCACTGCTAATATAGCCCATATCTCCAACGATGATATCGATATGAAGGGACAATTCATTTTTACTATACCGAATCATAGAATTCAAAAAATCTCCCTCGTGGATATTAGCCGGAGCGATAAAGCTGACAAGGGGTACCATAAGATTTTTACCTTTTACCTTTAGCCAAAGGCGTAGTGTATGCTTCTTATATCCAACGAAGTAAGGGCTCTGACCGCTCTTCTTAGTCCTTTTGCCTTTAGCTGCTCCTTTAGCAGAATACGCCCTCTTGCATTCGCGCACTGTAGTGCATGTGCATTTTTTTTAGCAAAGCCTTTGCAATTGGCCGGCATGTCTGTTGCGTCTGGAACAGCGACCTTTATAAGGGGCAGTTTAATAGTATTTAAAAAGGTTAATGTAATCAGTCGAGTGATCTCTTCAAATCCAAAAGGTTTTAAGCGTCCCCTGAACTCGGATAGAATATGATTTGTAGGTGTCGCATTCTTATTTTTAAAACGACAAAAATCTCGAAAGGACCTTCTGAATTTTAATTCACTACACATTTTATTCAATGAAGTAACCCCTTTGATTAGGGTTAATATGTGTGCACGGTAAAGCTGACTCGTTTTAAATGATTTTGATCGACCCTGGGTATTAAAATTTCTATACGGGAAAAGAAAATCTATCTCTTCATCAGGAATATGAGGTGAAATCTTTTCTAAAATAGGGTCTACATCAAATCTTTGTTTTGGATTCTTTTTCATCTATTCCGCTCCTTGCGGAG
>JAFDAP010000476.1 GCA_019313765.1 Deltaproteobacteria bacterium
TTAGCATTGTCGTATATTTTTCTTCTATTGAAACCGGTCTTTTTCATCAGTGTAGAGACATCAACGCCCTTTTTGTATCTTTTAATAAAACCCAAAACAGTATCAGCCGCTGTTGGTTCGACCTGTTTCTTTACGGCGGGTTTTTTAACAGCGACCTTCTTTGCAACGGCCTTTTTCACGGGTTTTTTCTTAACAACTTTAGCTTTCGGTTTCTTTGCAACTTTTGGTTGTTCAAGCTTCCCGACTGCGACAATTAATTTGTCAACTTTCTTTCCGAGTGCCGTGAGATCCTTGTTTACAGACTGTAGATTCTTTTTGAGATTTTTCATACGTGGGTTTCTCCTTTTGATAATTTTACGACTTAACCTAAAGTTTTTCCAGCCATTGATCGACCATCTCCTTATATTCACCCAGTTCAGTTTCTCTTTTACAGAAACCGAAAACAAGCATAGAGGCGTTGTCCTGTTGAATAATGTCAGCTTTCTTCCCACAAAATATACAGATTATTTGTTCCATTAACCACCAGCAAGCTTTACCGTATAGCCTTGTTTCTTGACATCGTGTAGAAGAGTCTCCCTGTGGTCACCTTGGATAATGATAACTCCGTCCTTAACGGTACCACCTGTACCACAACGACTCTTCAATGTTTTTGCAAATTGCTTTAGCTCTTTATCGTCAAGAGGGACACCAAAGATAGCCGTTACTGTTTTTCCTTTTCGGCCTTTGACTTCCCGCCTGATTCTTACAACCTCATCGTTTGGGTATACCTGCTGTTTCTTTTTGTCCTTTTTCTTTTTACAGATACACTTTGCAGTTGAATTTCTGCATGAAGGACAGATACGACCAGATTCTGTTGAATAGACTAACCGGCTGTCACCCATTAACCCGTTCCCTCAGTTCCTTACCAGGTTTAAAAAACGGCAGTTTCTTGGGTTTCACATCATATCTACTGGTTGCTGTGTTCCGTCCTTCCCGTTTATTTTTCAAACCCAAGAATGCTCCATTTGTTTCGTCTGTTGTGATCTTTCTTTTTAAAATACCGAAAATCAAAAAAACGAAACTTTAATTCTTTTTTGGAAGTGCCGTCTTTTTTCTTTTTTGAAATATATCCTTCATAAACTTCACTCACTCTCTGAGCAAAATCGTCATATTTATAAATGTAATAATCGTTTGGTTCTTTATCATGCATATTCACAAGGACAACAAACAGTTTTGGATTATTACGTTTCTGGCTCATATTTACACCTAATTTCCAACCTTGCTTGTTCGTGGTTGCCATAGTTTTTACTTGTATTTGAACGCTTCTTTCACCTTCGGGATCTGATGCAACGATATCAAATAGAGGATTATTTTTAGGTGTTATGAGAGCAAGAATATTCCTTTTACAAAGTTCAGCACATACAAAGTATTCCCCAGCATTGCCAATCATACTGTTCTTTAAAACAGCCATTATAATTTCCTTTATTTATTAAAGTAACCCTAATATCTATTCACCTTATCCCTCAACTTTCCCGAACACCTAAACGTAACAACCCTCCTTGACGCAAGCATCATATCCTCCCCAGTTGCAGGGTTCCGTCCTTTTCGCTCCCCCTTTTCCTTTACACAGAATTTGCCAAAACTGCTGATAAGAACATCCTCGCCGGACTCAAGTGTTGATTTAATGATTTCTAAAAGGGATTCAACAATCTCAGAGCTTTTGTTTTTCGGAATGTTGAGCTGGTTTTGAATTGAGTTGATGATGTGCGCTTTGGTGAGGCTCATTTAATTTACTTCCTTTGCAGTTTATTGTTCAAAGCATATTGAATTTATAAACGATACTTTATAGGGTCAATATAGTCAATAAATTTATATGCTTGTATTTTAAATGTCATACCATATGTAAAGAAGAAGAAAAATCACCCGAAGTTTTTAAGAATAGATTTAAAAGGAAAGAGTGAATGGGCAGAAATGGAAGGTCTTGACAAGAAAAGCAGTTCAGTCCGTCAAATAATTATCAGAACATCAGACCAGCTTCAAGCGGGGGAGTTATCTTTGATTGAAGTCACACCCGCAGAAAAGAAAGCTGCAAAAACCCGTCTTGATACTGTCCGTAAAAAGCGCCGGGAGCGCTACGCAAAAAAGAAATAATCTCTACAAACTAAATTCCCAGAATCCTTTGTTCTTTTTGAATAAATAGTTTATATATCAATCTGGTATTACAACATTCTGTAAAACTGTGATAATCTCAAAAATGACAGTTTTTTAAAGCTTAAAAAATTGTTATGATATCGTCGGATAAGATGATATCACAAGTTCGGCGATAGATGGTAATCCTCAATTATATCACCAGTCTGATTTTTCTTGACTTAAAATCAAATAGGTGTTTCATTAATGGATATTCCGCTTAAATCGGCCACTTGTTCCGGAGCATTTCGGCCACCGATTCCAGAGTAAATCGGCCACCTAATCGGAGCGAAGCGACGCTGGCTTTTCTCTACTTCCCAG
>JAFDAP010000477.1 GCA_019313765.1 Deltaproteobacteria bacterium
ACTGCGAAGGATGAACCAAATTACAAATATATCTCAAGCTGCAATATCAAATGATCAAAACAAGTTTGGGATTTCGAATTTCGAACATTGTGATTTGTTTGTTATTTGGGATTTCCACTAACTCAACTGCTCCGTAAACGGATAAGATCATTGTTTGGGCTGTATGGGAGAAACTTGAAACTCGGATAAATGGACTGCCATCCAGTTCCCAGTATCCAGTATCCAGCATCCAATATCAAGCATAGGCATTCATCAACTCACACACCTGCCGTATATCTATGTTGACCGGGCAGTATCTCACACACCTGCCGCAACCGGAGCATTGAACACCGTTATTGTATTTGTCCACATAGTATTTCAGCTTGTGCATGAAACGCTGTCTGACACGCTGGACCTTCCGGTCTCGCGGGTTATGACCCGAGCCGTGAAGCGTAAAAAGAGGAAACATGCAGGAGTCCCAGTTCCTGATCCGATCCCCCTCTTTGCCCAATACCTCATCCTGGATATCAAAACACCAGCACGTGGGACACAGATACGTGCAGGTCCCGCAATTAAGACATGCAAACCCCACGTCATCCCAGAAAGATGCATCAAAAAGCTCGTTTATAACCTTGTCCTTCAGTTTTTCCGTGGGAATGCTCACATCTATCTTTTTCGGGGCCGATTCCGCAAGTTCCTTTGCCTTCTTTTTAGCGGCATCATCCGCCTCTGTTCCGCCTTGCGCCTTTTTAAGGAATTCCTCTCCCTTTTCGGTCAGACCCTTGACAAGATACGACTCCCCCAAATCATAAAGAAGTGCGTCCAACCCTTTCTCGTTAAAAGGGCCGCCTCCCACCCTGGTGCAGAAACAGGTGGAGCAGGGTTCATTACAACCTAATCCCACCAAGGTAGCGGATTCAAAATGCTGAACCCACCAGGGGTCCCTGTACTCGGGATTGTCAAAATTGAGCTTTACGATCTGAAAGGCATGGGCGTCACAGGGCCTTATCCCCACAATAGCCCGGGGAGAATAGTCCTTTTCCGATTCCTTCAGGATGTTGGCATCAGGATCATTTTCGTCCAAGGTGTATTCAAACATCCTCTCCGATTGGGGATACACCATGGATTTGGGGGACATTCGAGTGTTCTGAAAATCAAAGTCAGGCCTTTTCCCTTTATCCAAAGGCTTGAAAACGTGAAAATCCCCGTCCTTTACAGGAACAAATACCCTGTAGGCATCAGAAAGACCCTCTAATACCTTTGTCCATTCTTCTTTGGTGAATATCTTGTCTGTCATTTCAGTTACCTTGCTCTTACGGATGAGGTTACACAATGCCGGGAAATCCAGTTTTGAATCCCGTGTTGCGAGTTACGTGTTCCGTGTTGCGGGTTTCATTCCCATTCTTTCCCTCCGTTTTAACACGCAACCCGTAACGCGCAACCCGTAACATTTAACCCGTCACTTTACTCTTAATATTTGGTATCCTATTGCACATATATCCAAAATGGAACTTCCTATCGACTCAAGTTATCTAATAAAATCATTATAATCATCAGGCTTGTACACATCCAAAGGCGGCCTCTGGTCTAACGTGAGCCCTGCCTCCCATGAAAAGAGATCCAGGGTATCCTTGTTGAGCTTCCTGGTAAACTGCCTCATGGAAATGCCCATGGGACATACCCTCTCACAAGCGCCGCAATCCGTGCAACGGCCCGCACAGTGATACGCCCTCAAAAAATGAAAGGTCATGGTATCTGTGGGGTCACTGCTCTTTCCAACCCACTGGGGCTGGGATTCGTCAACAAAACAGGTGGGACAGTAACACAAAGGACAGGCGTTTCTACAGGCATAACACCGAATGCACCTTTCTATCAGACGGGTAAAAAAGCCCCATTTCTTTTCAGGTTCCATTCCCTCGATCTTTTCCACATCCCTGTATGCCTCAATACCTGTCTGTTCTTCCACGGGATCCGCGATCATCTCATCGTATCCCACGGGATTGCGGTGGGTACAGACCGCACAGTTGGTCTGGAGATAATCCTTTTTGTCAAAGGTCTCTTCAAAATCCTTCCCCTTGACCGTGAAACTGTCACCCTCTTCATTTATATCCAGAATCTCCCTTTGCTTTACGGCCCTCTGTACGGCACGGTGATCGATCATGCCCTTACACGGTATACCCACAATATAAAGCTGATCCCTCTTTATCTGGTTCTCAACAATGTGCGTTACAATATTCCTGGAATTGCATCCATTTGCCACAATCCCGATCTTCTCCGTCCTCTTTGTCAGGTAATTGCACAGGTTCAGGCCGCAGTTGCTGTCCCAGTAAAGGGTGTCCGCCTTTTCGGGATCGGATATAAGGACAGGCTCGTTCATCATGGGGACGCTACCCTTTTTGTACCCGATGAATACATCCACCTTCTCATCTTCCAGAAGCTTCTTAGCCGTCTCCCTGATCTTTTCAGTGTACTCGAGCATTACGCCACCTCAGCCCTTCTCTTGA
>JAFDAP010000478.1 GCA_019313765.1 Deltaproteobacteria bacterium
TTCACCCTCTTTCTCAATTTGCCTCACGTACTTTTCAAGTTCCATATAGCTGCATTTCTTATCATGCTCGGCCATGAGGCGTAAAAGGTTCCTGTCGCTGATAACATCCCTTCTACTTAATTTGGGCCTGGCATAAACGCGCATGAATTCACTCTCATCCCAGCAGGCAAGTGCCCCGCACTGTATGGGACGGTATTCATATATGGTGCAGGCATTTTCGTCCTCATCGTAATAGCCGCACCCTTTGCCGTTTTCTTTTTCCCTTATCTTTAAGATTTCTTTGTCCGTTACTTTCATTTCACTTTTGATATTATCCCGGACAAGCTCTCCTACCCTTATTGTGTAAATATTACCTTTTTCAATCAACCCGTCATATACCAAGGAAACATCTGCCATCTGCAAGGTCGGACTCGATGCAAGGCAGCACTCACCGCACCTGATACAATGATCGCGCTGCTTTTTTTCATTTTTCATCATCTTGCAATCATGGCCCGCATGCGATCTGAGGCATTTTCTGCATGATCGGCGATATTACCCACAATGTCTACCAGCCGCACCATGTGGAATACGACAAGGGCGTCTTTGATCTCGCTAAAGATCCTGCGTTTTAACTCCTGCTCCAAAAAGTCGGCCTCTGTTTCCTGCTGGTGAATATCGTGGATAAGGCTCTTCATTTTCGTCCTTTGCCGTTCTGATCGGCTCTTGAAGAAATCTGTAGCCATAGTCACCAATTGCGGCAGTTTTTCGATGGGCGGGATTATCGATCCCACCAAATGCTGAAAATCGCCTGCCAGCGCAGCTGGTACTCCTTTCGGTCGTAGGGATAACCATAACAGGGACTCTTCGACTGCGTCCACTACCTTGTCCTGCTCCTTCAGATATTGAAAGAACTGAAACTTGTCCACAGGCATCAAGATCCCCCTGGGCAGGTGGTTTCGGATATTTCTTTTTATAGCATCTGCCTCGCTTTCCAGCCTCGCCACCTGATCTGTCAGGTCATCGAATTCCGTACATTTCTCCTCAATGTGGCATACGGCTGCACGCTTAAAAAGCTGGGCGCATTCATTGATCTTGTCTGCATGTTTTTGCAGGCCCTCAAAAGGACTTTCGTGAAATAATGAGCTAAGTAAGAGGCGCATGGTCTTTTCCCCCTTTGGGTAATATAGCTTTCAAGAAAATGTTTTTGGGTAGGGTCAGACCTTGGCCTGCCCTTATTAGGTCGCAGTCCCGCGGCACGCGGGACGCCCCTACAAAATTATTTTATTCGGCTTTTAAAACCTGGTCCTCAGGGCCAGGTCAGAGTCAGTACGCTCTGCCGTTCAAAATGAAAATCAGTTGAGTCAAATGGTTGCGGTTGCGCAGCTCGTTTCGGGATTCGTGTGTCGGTTACGAACAAACCTACAAAGCAAATTAGGAGATCACACCGCAACCCGATAACGTTCGACGAAACCAGCAGCGCAACCGAATAACGAAAAATACGTCAGGTATTTAGCTGTTTTTTTGAATAAGCCCCTATGGGGCAAACCCAAAGCCGGGCCCTCCGGACCCGGATCTTTACTGAGCAGTAAAGTAACACTTTAGAGCTTGAAGAAATTATTAGCAAATGTCAGGGCCGAGAGAATTTCTTTTTGTAACACTCTGAACCCATGACTGATTACAAAGATTATAACAAAAACCACGTAAAAAGTTTATATAAAAGCATAGAGAGCAGGATCGTGAACGGAAGTGTTATAATCCAAGACAGCCCGATATTTTTAAGTATGCGAAGATCAAGGGAACCCATTCCACGCATAATTCCGACTCCCACCACAGAACCCACCAAAACATGCGTGGTGGAGACAGGGAGACCGAGCCTGGAACAAACCAGAATAGTGCTTGCCGCTCCAAATTCCGCACAGAAGCCACGCACAGGTGTAATCTCCGTGATGTCCTTACCGATGGTCTCCATGACCCGCGTGCCAAAAACTAAAAGGCCTCCGCCCACCGCAAGGCCGCCTATTAAGAGCATCCATATGGGAACTTCGACCTGAAGGGCCACGGCCTTTGTTTTTACTACTGAAAAAATGGCCGCAAGAGGACCAATGGCATTGGCCACATCATTGGCCCCGTGGGCAAAGGCCACGTAACAGGCGGTAAGTATCTGGAGCTGGGCAAATATGCGATCCACAGGAGAATATCCATGTTGCCCGTATCGCACTTTGTGTTCGGGACTTGTCTGCCACCGTATCCACCAGCGACCAAACGCCCCGGCCACTGCCGCAAATGGAATTGTCAACAAAACCGTTTGAAAAAAACCAAGCTCTAAGTGAAGGTTTTTAAGTCCCTTAAAGATGACGGATAGGATGAGCACCCAAATAACCAAAAAAATCAGGAACGGGGCATAACGTTCAGATGCCTCAACCGGCTCTTTGGCCGACATAATTTTCTTTTCGATAAAATAGAAGATACTTCCTGCGATCAGCGCTCCCACAGCCGGTGAAACAATCCAGCTTATAGCAATAGTGATTATCTTTCCCCAGGATATGGCGCCTACACCAACGCTCATGACTCCGAAGCCTACAACCGCGCCCACTATTGCGTGTGTTGTTGAGACGGGCAATGCAAGATATGTGGCCAGGTTCACCCAGACTCCGGCAGAGATAAGAGAGGCAAACATTCCTAACATCAACTTATCAGGCTCTGCAGCCAGTAGACTCGGATCGACCATTCCTTTGCTTATGGTACTGGTAACATATCCCCCTGCAAGCGCTGCCCCCAATGCATTGGTAATCACCGATATCACTACTGCCTGTTTAAGGGTAATGGCACGGGAGCCAACCGATGTCCCCATTGCATTTGCAAGGTCATTGGCCCCTATGTTGGCAGCCATATAAAGACCCACTACTGTGGCAAGCGATAAGATTAGTATGTCCATATAAGCAGATTTTCCATGTCCTGCAAATCAAGAACTTCAAGTAAACGGGACAGCGGTGCAACATGCACAGGAAAGATAAAACGTGTCCCATGGGACGCAATTTTTGAGGCTGCAACAAAAAGGACTATTCTCGCCCGGCGAGAATAGTCCCCAGCTTAAGTATTACAAAGAAAGAGCATTTGAATATATCCTTGACAATAGAAACTAACTGACCTTAAAGATCATGGCCGCGGCAGTATCTCCTGCGGCGCACCCGGCCCAGAGACCGTAGCCGCCGCCTAAGACAACCAGCTCTTCCAGCAGTTCGGCTATCAGCCTGCCGGCGGTGGGAGACTGAGGATGCCCGTAAACCATGGAACAACCGTAGTTATTCATGTTCATGACGTCACATCCCATCCTCTTGGCCATATTGATATCATTGACGATAAAGGGATTATGGGTCTTGATGGCCTTCATATCCTCTATTTTCAGCCCTGCGTCCTTAAGGGCCATCTCCGATGCAGGAACCGGGGCCGCCGCCATATAGCCTCTCTTGGCCCTTGAAAAACCGTATGATACGATCTGGATCTCAACATTGGGGTCTTTACTCAGTTCTTTGGCCTTATCCTGAGTGGTAACTATAAAACCGCAGTTCCCGTCTGCCGGGTGGGTCTGGGCCCCAAAGCTGATAACACCTCCCGGTTCAACTGGTCTTAGCTTGGCCAGGCCTTCCGCGGTTGTGGGCGTCACGCCCTCATCCTCTTCCACTAAAACGGTCTTCTTCCTTGAAACCCTGACCTCGGCGGGAAACATGTATCTCTTCTGAAAGGCCCTGTCATCGGCCAATGCATCCTGGTACTGTTCATATCTCCTTAAGGTTACTTCATCGCACTCTTCTTTCGTCGTCCCTATTTCTTTGGCCACATTCTCGGCCGTCTGGATCATTTTCAGCCCGGCATTGGGATCAG
>JAFDAP010000479.1 GCA_019313765.1 Deltaproteobacteria bacterium
TCTGGAGGAACTGGTCAAGGAGCGAACTGCCGAATTGGAAGAGAAGAACGCTGAACTTGAACGAATGAATGACCTTTTTGTAGGACGGGAATTTCGAATCAAGGAACTCAGGGATAGGGTTAAGGAGTTAGAATTGAATATTAACTATTGAAAATTGTCAATCGTACTTGAAACTTATGGATCTTACTGTCGTCTTTCTTTCACGCCACGGTTTACCGGCCCCAAGTCTGTTCTTAATTCGTATTGCGCTTCACCAGGCACCTTGGAAATATCAAAACCCAATTTCCGGGCCAGGGCAAGCATATGGGTATTTTCTGCCAGGACAAACCCACATATAGATGCCATGCCCCTCTCTCTTGCAATGGCAATCAGGTGTTCCATCAAGGCCGTGCCGACTCCTTTCCCTTGCCAGGGATCACCCACAACAACTGCAAACACAGGTTCTATACCTCCCGCTTTACTCATAAGGCTCGCAACCCCCAATATTTTTTCTTCCGGTTGCGATCGTTCCATGGCCACTAAGGCCATATCGCGATCGTAATCGAGCTGGGTGAAACGGGCCAGCATCTCCTCAGGTAAAGTTCTCAACGGGGTGAAAAATCTGTAATAAATGCTCTCTCGGGATAGATCATGGAATAACCCCAGCAGGAGGGATGTGTCTTCCGGCTTAATGGGCCGGATAAAAATATCGAGTCCACCTCTGGTGCGAGTGGTCGTTTCATATTGGTCCGGGTATGGGCTGATTACCAGGTGAAGCGGCGAGGTGATTTTCGAAGGCTTGATGATCACGCGGGCATCCACTGCACAGAGCCTATCTCCCATCAAGATCAAAGGGTTGATTTCCAATTCGGAAATTTCAGGAAAATCAATGACAAGCTGTGACAGGCCGATCAGGATCTCTTCCAGTCGCCCGAGATCCGCGGGGGGCCGGTTGCGGTAGCCCTTGAGCAGTTGATACACGCGGGTGCTCTCCATAAGCCTGCGGGCCAGGAGCCTGTTTAACGGCGGGAAAGCAATGGCCTGATCCTTGAGTATTTCAGTCATGATACCGCCCATCCCGAACAGGATAACCGGACCAAAGAGGGGGTCCTTTTTACTGCCTAAGATCAGCTCATAATCTGTCCGGTCCACCATCGATTGAATGGTCACTCCGGTGAGTTCGGCTTTTGGGTCATAGGCATGCGCATCTGCCATGATTTCTCTGAAAGTTTCCCTGACATTTCTGTCACCGCGCAGGTTGAGCTGTACCCCGTTGGCGTCGGACTTATGAATGATATCCTTAGAACAGATTTTCATTGCCACAGGATATCCAATCTGCTGGGCCATATGAACCGCTTCTTCAGCCGAGGCGGCCTCCCCGGTTCGATTGACAGGAATGCCGTAGGCTGACAATATTTCCTTGGATTCTATCTCCGTAAGAAATGGTTGTTTTTTACTCAATGCCCTGGTCACAATTGCTGCGGCCCTGGCTTTATCAAATTCCAGTGTACGATGGAGTTTCGGTGGTGTCTGCTGGAGCAGTTCAAGATTGTGGGCGTAAGAATTCATGTACATAAAGGCTTGAATGGCCCGCTCCGGGGTCTCATAGGTGGGGATGCCCGCCTTGCTGAAGATTTCACGACCCTTCTCTATGCCTTCGCCTCCCATCAAGACCGCAAAAACAGGGTAGGACTTTCCGC
Organism: Deltaproteobacteria bacterium; assembly: GCA_019313765.1. Taxonomy (GTDB): domain Bacteria; phylum Desulfobacterota; class DSM-4660; order Desulfatiglandales; family Desulfatiglandaceae; genus JAIOSR01. The sequence goes on from JAFDAP010000479.1 coordinate 1,680, forward strand.
GTAAGACCTCTGACAGTGTTTCTGCCACGTCAGCCGCATCGCGCACGACCTGCGGCACAAAGACAATCACCAGACCGTTGATCTCAGGCGCTGAAACGCAGACCTCGACCGCACGCCGGTATGTTTCAGGCGTGGCATCTCCTAAGATATCAACCGGATTTTCTTTGCTCCAAAAAGGGGGGAGAAATTCATCCAACTGACCTATGGTCTCCGGCCGCAGCCGGACCGGTTCCAGTCCAAACGAAGCGAGGGCATCTGCGGCCATAACCCCGGGTCCCCCGGCATTGGTGATAACCGCCAGACCGGAACCCTTGGGAACAGGTTGTTTGCCTACGAGTTCGGCACAGTCAAAAAGCGCTTCAATGGTGTCAACACGAACAATTCCTGCCCGACTAAAGGCCGCATCATAGATCGCACCTTCCCCTGCCATGGCCCCGATATGGGAGGAGGCGGCCTTTGCGCCGGCCGCGCTTCTCCCTGATTTGAGTCCAATGATCGGCTTAATCCGAGAAACAGCCCTGGCAGCGCTCATGAATTTACGAGGATAGGTCACCCCTTCGATATAGAGAACGATGCTGCTGACATCGGGATCATTGCCGAGGTAGTCTACCAAGTCTCCAAAATCGGCATCTATCATGGAGCCGACACTCACAAAATGGCTGAATCCTATCTGCTTTTTTAAAGAGAGATCAAGTATAGGGCCGATCAGGGCCCCGCTTTGTGAGATAAAGGCCATTTTCCCCGGCAGGGGCATCTGGTCCGCGAATGTGGCGTAAAGATTTACCATAGCGCCTCCAACCCCTGCCTTTACACATTTCCTGATAATGGAGGGCACTGTTTTCATGGGCGTGGCAATGACCGCAAGATCAACCGCTTGGCCAATATCTCCGATCGAAGGATACGCATTCAGGCCGCTTATCACTCGGTGGTTGGGGTTAATCGGAACGATCTTTCCCTTGTATCCACCTTTTTGAAGATTCCGGACCAGGGCATGGCCGATACTTCCCTTTTTATCACTGGCGCCAATAACGCCTACAGATCCTGGCCTGAAAATCTTATCTAAGTTATAAGTGGTCATACACGTGCCCTTCAAATCATCGGTTTTTGGTGACTACTCACGTAGTCAGGCTGAAGGTGTTTAGGCTGAAGGGAAAAGCAAACTGAATATTTTTTCAGGGATAAAGCAGTTATAATAATACAATAATGGGAGCCCCATGTGTGCCACGTTCAACCCTTTGCTAATCCCGCGTTCCGCGGGACCTTCAGCCTAATAACCTGAGTAGTTACGGCTTTTATCAGGCTATACCCGCCCGCCCCGTGCCGGACCCTCTCCCTGTGCAGCCTGCCGCAGGGCTCGTATGATATCTTCTCTTGCAATGATCCCGACAACACGATCGTCATCTATGACGGGGAAGCTCTTGTATCCCGTTTCGATCATATATTGGACAACCCTTGTAAGGGGGGTTTCCGGATAAACAACACGAGGATCCCTCGTCAGCACATTCGAAATCTTTTGACCCATGATGGCATCATAGTGAGGCGTTTTGCTTTTTTCCGTGAAGGCAAATGCCTTCAGGAAGTCCAGTTTGGTCATCATACCGATCAGTTGACGTCTCTCATCAACCACCGGAATTCCGTTAAAATCGTATTTCTCAAAAATCTCTTCTGTATCTGAGAGCGTAACGTGTTTATCCACCATGACAGGTTCCGGTGTCATAACGTCTTCTACTCGATAATAGATGAATTCATACATGATCGTTTCTCCACAGCGGCTAAAAAAACAATGAGAGCGCATTTAAAACCGTATTAGCAGGTTCCTTCCTCATCGGTCTTATTAAAAGATTACTGGCTCCTCCGGAGAATCTGTGGGTAAATATTCCAATTTACATCCTGTAAGGGTTTGATATGATAAAATTATTCCACTGAGCATAAGGATCTCTATATCTTACTTAGACAGGAT
>JAFDAP010000480.1 GCA_019313765.1 Deltaproteobacteria bacterium
TGACCAAAATTCGAAAATCCAAACAATGTCTTGTTCTGGAAGGTTTTGGTCATTGAATATTGAAATTTGAGATTTATTTGTAATTTGGTGCTTGGAAATTGTATTTTTCTAAACAAAAAACAAGGCAGTGCCATCTAGCACTGATCAGATCTTCAATGGAAGAATAAACAATCATCAATCCAAAGGGGGTGCATCATGTCCTCTGTTTTTGATCGGAAGGTTTTTGAAGATGTAGAAGAAGGGCATAAGAAGTGGGAGAAGAAACTGGACAAGATTTTTTCTTCCAAACCTGAACGGCTTGAAAGGTTTTCTACTGTCTCGGACAGGGAGATCAAGCGAATCTATACCCCTGAAGACGTCAGGGATTCTGATTTCGCAAATGACATTGGATTCCCCGGCGAGTATCCCTTTACCCGGGGTGTCCAGCCCTCTATGTACCGGGGAAGGTTCTGGACCATGCGCATGTTTGCGGGGTTGGGAAGCGCTAAGGATACAAATAAGCGGTTTCATCTCCTGGTTAACCAGGGACAGACCGGACTCTCCACTGCCTTTGATATGCCAACATTGATGGGATATGATACGGATTCCCCCAAGGCCAGGGGAGAGTGCGGCAAGTGCGGGGTTGCAATTGATTCCCTGATGGACATGGAGGACCTGTTTGAAGGCCTTCCCATTGACAGGATCACCACTTCCATGACCATCAATCCGCCTGCCTCGATTCTCTGGGCCATGTACATTGCGGTGGCCGAAAACAGGGGTATTGACAAAAGGATTATCGGCGGGACCATACAAAATGACATGCTCAAGGAGTTCATCGCACAGAAGACCTTCATGTGCCCGCCCGTACCCTCGGTTCGTGTTATAACTGACACTGTGGAATTCGGGACTAATGAGGTGCCTAAGTGGAATACCATCAGCATCAGCGGGTATCATATCAGGGAGGCCGGGTCTACAGCGGTCCAGGAGCTGGCGTTTACGCTGGCAGACGGCATTGCGTATACCCAGGAAGCAATTGATCGCGGCTTGAACGTGGATGACTTTGCGCCCCGTTTTTCATTCTTTTTTAATTCCCACCTTGATTTTTTTGAAGAAGTTGCCAAGTTCCGTGCGGCCAGGCGCATATGGGCCAGGGTCATGTGATTTTTTTGAAGAAGTTGCCAAGTTCCGTGCGGCCAGGCGCATATGGGCCAGGGTCATGAAGGAGAGGTTCAAGGCCAAGGATCCAAGGTCCTGGTGGCTGAGATTTCACACCCAGACCGCCGGATGTTCACTCACCGCCCAACAGCCGTACAACAATGTGGTAAGGACGGCACTTCAGGCACTGGCCGCGGTCATGGGTGGGACCCAGTCCCTGCATACAAATTCGTTGGACGAAGTCTTAGCCATACCCACTGAAGAAGCCGCAACCATTGCCCTCAGAACCCAGCAGGTCATTGCAGAGGAATCCGGCGTGTCCAACACTATTGATCCATTGGGGGGCTCTTATTTTGTTGAGACCCTGACCAACAATATGGAAGAGGAGGCCCTTGATATCATTCAGAAAATCGATGACATGGGAGGTATGCTTGCGGCCATTGAAAGGAATTATCCCCAGTTGGAGATCTCTGATGCCGCCTACCATTACCAGAGGCAGATCGACGAAAAAGAAAAGATCGTAGTGGGGGTCAACAAGTACGTTACTGATGAGGACATTCCGGTCGAGGTACTTGAGATTGATGAGGAGCTTGAAAATCTGCAGATAGAAAAGATCAACCGTCTCAAAAATGAGCGGGACAACAAGCTTGTGAAGGAGAGCCTCGAAAGGGTAGGGTATGCATGCACGGGCACCCGGAATGTAATGGAACCTCTTATTGACGCAGTAAAGAATTACGCCACGCTGCAAGAGGTATGTGATGTCTACAGGCAGGTGTATGGTGAATACAGGGATCCGGGAATCTATTAACTTCCTGTTGCGTGTTCCGGGTTATGCGTTGCGAGTTGAGAAGTACATTAACCCGAAACCCGGAGGAGTATATGAAACAAAAAAGAAGAGTCAGAGTAATGGTAGCAAAACCGGGGTTGGATGGTCACGACCGGGGCGCCAGAATTATTGCCAGGGCGTATCGCGATGCCGGCTTCGAGGTGGTTTACTCGGGGCTTCATCAGACCCCTGAAGAGATCGTCGAGGCTGCCATCCAGGAAGATGTTGATATGATAGGGCTTTCGAGCCTTGCAGGGGCCCACAAATATCTGTTTCCCAGGACCGTAGAACTCCTGCGTGAGAAGAGTGCGGACGATATCGTCGTATGCGGGGGAGGTATTATTCCGGAGGATGATATTCCGCCACTCAAAGAAGCGGGCATAAGGGAAGTTTTTACGCCCGGCACGGCATTGGATGATATTGTCAGGTGGGTGAAGGAAAATGTAAAACCGAGGTGAGACTGAATTGTTATGTCTGAAGTAGCGGAAAAAGTTATTGGTGGCGATGTGCGGGCCGTAGCTCGTCTAATTCGGGATATTGATGACGGTATGCCCGGGGTAAGACAGGTTCTGAAGGAACTTTATCCTTCTACGGGAAATGCTTATATCTTAGGCATTACCGGCGCTCCGGGAGTCGGGAAAAGCACGCTCGTGGACCAGATTGTCAACCATTTGAGAAAACGGGACAAAACCGTGGGAGTCCTTGCCGTTGACCCGACAAGCCCCTTCAGTGGCGGCGCAATATTGGGAGATCGCGTCAGAATGCAGAGACACAGTCTGGACGAAGGGGTCTTTATCCGGTCTCTTGCTACTCGCGGCCATTTCGGCGGGCTGACCCAGTCCACTCGGAGCGCCATTGATGTCTTAGATGCAATGGGCAAGGATTATATTATCGTAGAGACTGTCGGGGTCGGTCAGGATGAGGTAGACGTGGTAAAAAGCGCACACACCACGATTATCACCGTGATTCCGGGAATGGGTGATGATATCCAGGCCATAAAGGCAGGAATTCTTGAGATAGGCGATATTTTCCTGATTAACAAGGCGGATAGGGAAGGCACGGATAAAACACTCAGTGATCTGAGATTGATGATCAATATGGATCATAAGAAATACGAGGAAGGCAATTGGAAACCTCCTATTCTTAAAGCCCAGGCCGTCTTTGATATAGGTGTTAAAGAACTTTTGGAGGAAATCGACAAACATAACAGGTATCTCACGGAGTTTAGCGGTGAACGGCAGGTCAGGAGAAGAGAGGACAAGGTGCGCCAGGAATTGGGGGACATGGTAAAGAACCGGCTTATCGAGGAAGTGTTAGACAAAATCACCGGAACCGGTGAGTTTGACAAGGCCGTAGAGTCCATAGTGGAGGGAAAGACAGACCCCTATACCGCCTGTGACAACTTGGTGCTCCCTGCAATAGGCGTTCCTACCGGCTAAATGCCTCTCATTTGCCCTCCTGTCTAAGAGGCTGTCCGAGAATAGGCTTCTGCTACGACCGGCTGTAAATACCGAGGATCTGCGTTGGCAAACCCAAAACGCCCTCAATGTAGGCTACTGCTACGTCTCCGGTCGTTTTGG
>JAFDAP010000481.1 GCA_019313765.1 Deltaproteobacteria bacterium
AATATGTCAGGATCCCTGTCATCAACGTGGATCGCGGGGTGTTTCATCTTCCCGATAGCGTCTCCTACCTGGAAGCCTCCTTTATGGAACCCCTTGCCTGTGTCTTGAGGGGCCGGAAAAACGCGAACCTGAAACCAGGCCAGTCAGTGCTGGTCTTAGGAAGCGGCATTTCGGGCTTGCTCCATGTGGGCCTGGCCCGCGCCCTCGGCGCCGGTCTGGTGGTGGCTGCGGATACCATACCTTTTCGCCTGAAAAAGGCCAAAGAAATGGGTGCCGATCTTGCCCTGAAAGCAGACGAGACGCTGATCAAATCCATTCGCGAAGCCAATGAAGGCCGCCTCATGGATATTGTGATTATCTGTTTTGACGGATTTATTCCATTGGCCCTCAGGGCAGTGGAAAAAGGCGGGACGGTTCTTTTTTTTGCCGGGGCCGCGGAAGGAGAGACACTCCCCGCTGAAATCAATGATCTTTTCTGGAGAACGGAAATCACCCTTACAAGCACCTATGCGGGCGCCCCGTATGACTGCGATACTGCCCTTAAGCTGATCAGGGCGGGAACAGTTCCGGTAGAAAAAACAGTGACACACAGGTTGGCCATGAAAGACGGCCCAAAGGGTTTTGAGGCGGTTTGCTCTCCCGTGGAGCATGAATGTGTCAAGGTTATTGTGGAACCGCATTGGATTGAAGATTGATGATTGAAGATTGTGGGTGGAAATGAATTGGGATTGAAAATTGTGTGTGAGGATGAATAGTGACGATTTAAAGAGCAGGACAAAAGAATTCGCTCACCGTTGTGTGAAATTGAGCATGGCGCTGCCTGAAACCGTGCTTGGCAGGCATATTCGTGGGCAATTGATTATTAATGCTCTACATCCGTGGCTTCAAATTATAGGGCTGTTTGCATTGCACAATCAAAGGCGAGTTTCATTTCAAAACTAAGTATTGTATTGGAAGAAACTGATGAATCTCATTTCTGGCTGGAGTTTATCATTGATGAAGAATTATTGAACAAAGGTCTGGTTGAGCCGTTATTAAAAGAAGCAGATGAGTTAACTTCTATTTTCGTGTCGTCAAGGAAAACAGCAAGGCTTAGAGATAAAAGCTGAATGCCGGTTTAATCCAATCTTCAATAGTCAATAGTCAATAGTCAATAGTCAATTATAAAAGGAGGCATAAACTATGGCAAATGCATCTTCTGAATTTGAAAAGGCCATTGCTACCGGTCGTCCGCCCAATATTGTTCAGTTGTTCCCCAATTCCAGGGCCCTTATCGTGAGTGGTAAGATCATGGATCGTGCAATGACTGCAAAAGGAAACGCCATGACCATTGCTGCCAACGGCCGAAACCACTTTGTTATCCGTGGTGTACTTCAGGCGGCACAAAGGGCAAATGCGGCCATCATTATTGAGATCGCAAAATCAGAGGGGGGTGCAAACGCATACTGTGCCCCCAATTACTGGAACCTTGCAAGACAGGTAAATGCAGCTATGAATGAAATGGGCATTACCGTTCCGGTGGCCATCCATGCCGACCATTATGGCATCAAGGGTGACAAAGACGTCGAAACGGGCAAAATGGAAATCCCGTCCATGTTTGATGCGGGCATCACCTCCATTGCCATCGATGCCTCGCACCTGCCTGATGATCAGAATCTAATGGCAAATTTAGCTCTCAAACCTTATGTGCCCGATTGGGCCGGATATGAGACGGAGGTGGGTGAGATAAAGGGAACGGCTGGGCTTTCAACGGTGGATGAGGCACTCTTCCTGATCCAGGGTCTTAACGCCCATGACATATTTCCGGACTGGATCGCCTTGAATAACGGCACCACCCACGGCATTGAAGAGAGTGATGCGGGTATCCAGGTTCCCCTGACATCTGAGATCCACAAAGCCTTAGCCAAATACAAGGTTTCCGGGGCCCAGCACGGGACTTCCGGTAATAATTCCGACCGCCTTCGAAACATCACCCGTGAGACCAACACGACCAAGGCCAATGTGGCCACTGCTCTCCAGATGATTACATGGGGAGTAAAGGTAAATGACTACGGCAATGCCCAATTGGACGAAAACGGCGATTTCATAAAGATACCGAATGAAGGCATGACAGAAGGAGTGTGGGCCGAGATGGTTGAGTACGCCAGGTCAAAAGAGATTAAAGGCGGGAATTACAAGAAGCTCAACCTGCCTTTTGAGAACAAGCTTTTAATCCAGCCAAAGGACGTGCGGGAAAGGATGGCAAAAGGTGTAGAGGATTTTGTTTATCAACTACTGACCAATGTCTTTAATGCCGGGGACACAGCACCCTTAGCAATTGAGGCGATTCTCAAGGCAGGCTCTTACGACCTTGGGCCGAAGGCCGAACGGATTGAAGACCCCGCCGGGTGGACAGAGGACAAAATCCATGAGCGGGCAGCCAATCTGAATGCGGACAAAGGCCCGGCAGGGGAC
>JAFDAP010000482.1 GCA_019313765.1 Deltaproteobacteria bacterium
AAGGAAAAGGACCACCCTGCCCTGAAAATGGATCCTATTGTGGGATAATGCAGTAAAGTAAATTTATTTTCGGACGCAGATAGACGCATATTGTCGAGATTTAAAATATCTGCGAATATCTGCGTCCTTATCATTAGGAGTGAATTATGGGATTAACTGGAATTCAGATTTTCAAGATGTTGCCTAAGACAAACTGCGGGGAGTGCGGTGTTCCCACCTGCCTTGCATTTGCCATGAACTTGGCCTCGGGAAAGGCGGAACTGGATGCCTGCCCGTACGTGTCTGACGAGGCCAGGGAACAGTTGGCCGAGGCGTCTGCGCCTCCGATCCGGCCTGTCGCAATAGGGGCTGGAGATCGTGCCTTTAAAGTGGGCGGCGAGACTGTCATGTTCAGACATGAGAAGACCTTTTATGGCCCAACGGGCCTGGGCGCCATGGTCTCCTCGAACATGGATCCGGCTGCCCTGGACAAGAAGTTGAAGGAGTGGAATGCCCTCCAGTATGAACGGGTGGGCCTGAACCTGAGGCCGGAATTAGTGGCTTTGAAGGATGTAAACGGGGATAGCGGGGCCTTTGCCGCCCTTGCGAAAAAGATTGCAGAAGAAAGCGAGTTTGGCCTGGTCCTTATGAGTGATAAAGTGGAAGTGATGAAGGCAGCCGCTGATGCCACGGCCTTTAAAAAGCCCCTCCTTTACGCAGCGACCGCTGATAATGCCGAGGACATGGGGAACCTGGCCAAAGAGTCCGGCCTGCCTCTGGCCGTGAAAGCGGATAGCATAGATGATCTTATTGCCCTGAGTGATAAGCTGACAGGCATGGGCCTTAAGGACCTGGTGCTGGATTCAGGCTCTCGAGAGATGAAGCAGCTCTTCGAGGACCAGGTAGCCATCCGCAGGGCCGCTCTTAAGGCAGGAAACAGGTCTCTGGGTTTTCCGACAATCACTTTTCCCTGTGAAATGGCAAGCAACCTGGATGCTGAGACGCTTATCGCCTCCCTCTTGATTGCCAAATACGCGGGAATTGTTATTCTGTCGGATTTCAAGGGCGAAAGTATCTTTCCCCTGCTGCTGGAAAGGCTGAATATATTCACTGATCCGCAGCGGCCCATGACCGTGACAGAAGGGATCTATGAGATCGGAGGACCGGATGAGAATTCTCCGGTGCTGGTCACCACCAACTTCTCTTTGACCTACTTTATTGTGGGCGGTGAAATCGAAGGGAGCAGGGTACCGAGCTGGCTCCTTATTATGGACACAGAAGGCCTTTCAGTCATGACCGCCTGGGCCGCGGGCAAGTTTTCAGGCGACGTGGTGGGCATGTTCGTGAAAAAATGCGGAATTGCCGATAAGGTTGCCCACAAAAAGATCGTTATTCCCGGCTATGCAGCGGCCATAAGTGGTGAGATGGAAGAGGAACTTCCGGACTGGGAGATTATGATTGGTCCCAGGGATGCGTCCTTGATACCCAAATTTCTCAAGGACATGGCTTAGCCTTTATTCCCATTAGTGCCCATCCATTAATGAAATAAGGGGAATATCAAGTGTCCAATTCAGTCCCGCTTCAGCGGGATGAAAAAGGGCCATTTCTGGATGGACACTCATTAATCCGCAAGACATTGCGTATGTAAGAGAAGTTCCAAAAAACATTATTAAAGGGAGTGTGCCCATGTTACTAATTGGAGAAAGTTTGAATGTCATCAACACGGTGATCGGAAAGGCATATAAGGAAAAGGATCCCGGTCCTATTGTCGAGGAGGCCAAGCGTCAGAAGGAAGCGGGGATGGACTGGATTGACATTAATTTAGGTCCTGCAAGGAAAGGGGGACCCGAATTGATGGAATTCGTGGTAAAGACCGTCCAGGAAGCCATCGGGGATACGCCTTCGCTGTGCCTTGATACCTCAAACATCGAGGCCATGGAAGCAGGCTTGGCGGTCCACAAGGGAAAGGCCATTATCAACTCGATTATGGTCAGGCCGGAGCGGTATGAAAACATGATACCTCTTGCGGTCAAATACAAGGCCGCCATGGTGGCATTGATGTGGGGACCGGAAGGTCTGCCAAGAGATGAGAACGAAAGGGCCGCCTTAGCCGTTGAGCTCGGTTATGCCGCCAATGAGGCGGGCGTTCCCAATGAGGATATGTTTTTTGACGGGATCGTTACTCCGGTAAATATTCAGCAGCCGCAGCTCATAAGTCTCATGGCCTTTCAGGAGATGCTTCAGGATATGTTGCCAGGGGCAAAATCCACCTGCGGGCTCTCCAATATTTCTAACGGCCCTCCTGACAACCTCCGACCAATCCTGAACCAGACCTATATGGTCATGTTGGAGAGGAAGGGCATGTATTCCTGTATTGCGGACCCGTATGATAATGGGTTGATTGCCCTTGCCCGGGGAAAAAGGCCTGATATTGTGGAGTTGATCCACAAGGTGATGGATGATGAGGCGGTAGA
>JAFDAP010000483.1 GCA_019313765.1 Deltaproteobacteria bacterium
GCCGCGGATATCCTGCGCGGAAAGATGGATGCCTCGGAATTCAAGGAATACATCTTCGGCATGCTCTTTTTGAAACGGTGCTCGGATGTCTTTGATGAAGAATATGAAGGAATCATAAAGGCCAACCTTGCCAGGGGCCGGACAAAAAGAGGATGCCGTCAAGCGGGCCGAAGATCCGGACAGGTATGCTGATTCCTTTTTTGTCCCAGAGGAGGCAAGGTGGGAAAAGCTTAAACACGCGCATCGCAACATTGGCGATGAGTTGAACAAGGCATTAGGCGAGCTTGAGAATAAAAACCGGAGCCTTGAGGGTGTGCTCGGGCATATTGATTTCAACAAAAAAGCCGGAAAAACAAAGATACCTGACCGGAAGCTTCGTGATCTCGTCAATCACTTCAACAAATATCGCCTCAGAAACACCGACTTTGAATTTCCTGATCTTATCGGCGCCGCTTACGAGTATCTTATCGGCCAATTTGCAGATTCCGCCGGCAAGAAAGGCGGAGAATTTTATACACCCAGAGATGTTGTTCGCTTGATGGTGCGCATTCTCAAACCACAGGAAGGGATGCGCGTATATGATCCCTGTGTCGGTTCAGGAGGCATGTTGATCCACTCCAAGCAGTATGTGGAAGAGGCATGGAGGCAACTGCTTTAACCTGAGCCTCTACGGCCAGGATAACAACGGCGGCGTCTGGTCCATGTGCAAGATGAACATGATCCTTCATGGTATTGCAGGCGCTGATATCCAGAATGATGATGTCCTGGCCTCGCCCCTTCATCTGGACGGCGGCGAGTTGATGCGGTTTGACCGGGTTATCACCAATCCCCCCTTCAGCCAGAATTATTCGAAAGACGGCATGAAATTTGCCGAAAGGTTCAGATATGGTTTTTGCCCGGAGACCGGCAAAAAGGGCGATCTCATGTTCCTGCAGCACATGCTGGCAGTCCTGAGAACCAACGGCATGATGGCAACGGTTATGCCCCATGGTGTCCTGTTCCGGGGCGGCGCTGAAAAAGAGATTCGCAAGGGCATTATCGAAGATGACCTGCTCGAAGCGGTGATAGGATTTCCGTCCAATCTCTTTTACGGCACCGGCATTCCCGCCTGCGTGCTGGTGTGCCGGGCAAAAGGCGCCAAACCGGATGAACGCAAAGACAAAATCCTTTTTATCAATGGGGATGCGGAATTTCATGCGGGCCGTGCTCAGAACTATTTGAAGCCCGAGCATATCGAAAAAATAACATCCGCCTTTGACGCGTTTGAAGATATCCCCGGATATGCGGCCGTTGTTACGAGAGAAGAACTCAAGTCAAACGACTGGAATCTGAACATCCGGCGCTACGCGGATAATGCCCCTCCGCCCGAACCCCACGATGTTCGCGCTCACCTGTTAGGTGGAATTCCCAAAGAGGAAGTTGAAGCGAAAAAGGACCTCCTCGATGCCCACGGCCTGAAGATATCCACCATGTTTTTGGAACGTGATGAGGACTACTATGATTTTGACCCAACGCTTACTGAACGGGGTAATATTAAGAAAAGGATTGAGGCCGGAAAAGGGATACAGCTAAAGGAAATAAAGCTGAAAAATACCTTTGATCAATGGTGGAAAAAGCATAAACAATCATTGATTGATCTGCCCGATACCAAAAACCTCATGGGGGTGCGCAACGATCTTTTAGAAGCATTTGTATCGGATATTACACCGGTGGGATTGCTTGACCGGTTTAAGGTAGCGGGCGTAATCGCCACCTGGTGGGATGAAAACAAATTTGTTTCAAAACCCTCATTGCCCAGAGTTTTAGGGGACTGGTGGACGGCTGGGTGGATACTGTAGAAGCCGCTATGGAAGAAGCCAGGGGCAATCACTTTGACCTGGCCGATGATCCGCTGGTAACCGGATTGATCCCCGATTATCTGGATGAACTGGAACAGGCCAGGCAGGATATTGTGCGCCTGGAACAGGAAAAAGAACTCCAGCCTTATGTGGAAATAACCAATCAACTAAAAGAAGCCAAGAAGCGGTTCAAGGAGCTTCAGAAAAAATTCATCAAACGCCTGCACGAGGCCCGCGAGGCCCTTTCCAATGATGATTGCAGAGACCTGGTCCTCGACATCCTCAATGAAAAACTTACCGGGCATTTGAATAACTATGTAACTGCCCATCGACAGGAAGTAATCGCAGCGGTGGAGAACTGGTGGGACAAGTATCGGGTAACGTTGAGGGATATTGAGGGGGAGCGCAATAAGATAGTAGAAAATTTAATGTCTTGTACAGATGAATTAGGCTATGTTTGAATTGTAACTTGCAAAACAGTGGGCTGAAAAATGTTAGTAGATAGTTGGAAAATGATTCAAATAAAGGATATCTGCCAACTCGGAAGAGGAAGGGTAATCAATCAGGATGAGTTATATGCTCATCCAGGCGAATATCCTGTCTATTCGTCTCA
>JAFDAP010000484.1 GCA_019313765.1 Deltaproteobacteria bacterium
GGTATTAGAACAGAGGAATTTAAAAAAGTGCGCATTCCTTTTGGTGAGGGTCTTGGCGGACTTGTTGCCAAGACAGGAAAGGGTTACATCATCGAAGACTACTTCACCAACAAGGAACTCATGCGACCGCTTCATAAAATCGTAGCAGATGAGGGCCTTGTCTCCGGAATGGCCGCCCCAATTCAGATGGAAAACAAGAATCTGGGTGTTCTTTATCTCTTTAACCGGACAAAGACGCTTTTTTCTCAGTCCGACCTGGATACCTTGTTCCTGATCGCAAACATTGCAGCCATAGAGATAGCGCGCAACCAGGTACAAGATGCACTGCTGAAAGCACACAATGAGCTTGAAAATAGGGTTGCCGAACGAACTGCAGAACTTTCAGAAGCCAATGCGCTCTTGAAACAGGAGATCACCGAGCGAAAGAGGACAATGGAGGCACTGCGTGGATCGGAGAGGCGTCTAAGGACCCTCCTCGATTTTGCTCCTTACCCGATAGTAGTATTTACCCTGGATGGGCTGGTTTATTATCTGAATCCGGCGTTCACCGAGATCTTTGGCTGGAGCCTTTCTGAATTGGAAGGAAAACGTATTCCTTACGTGCCCCAGGGACTGGAAGAAGAGACCAGCAAAAGTATTAAAAAACTTTTAGAAGAAAAATCCATCCTGCGTTACGAAACAAGAAGGCTGACCAAAGATGGCCGGATCCTGGATGTAGTTATGAGGGGCGCCATGTATGCGGATTCCAAAAACGAGCCTGCCGGAGAACTCGTGATCGTGAGGGATATTACCCGCGAAAAGAGAATAGCTCAGAACAACGAGGCAATGCTCCGGATCAGCATGGCCCTCCCGGAATACCCTGACCTTGAGATGCATCTGGATTACATCACCTATGAGATGAAACGACTCCTGGGCACAGAGGGCGGCATTGTTACACTGCTTGATGAGGAAAAACAGGAGATCTTTTTTCTAAGCGCATCCTATGACGACAAAGCAACCCAGAAAAGGGTAAAGGGTATGCGTTTCGGCCTCGACCTTATGGATCAGTTTGTTGTAACCAAGGGGATCAAGACCGGCGAACCCGTTATTGTTAATGATACTTCCAAGGTCCCCAAATCCTATCCCGTTAGAGATAAAACGCTCGGATACCAGACCAGGAACTTCCTTCAGGTTTCCTTAAAGAGCAGCGATCGGACTATTGGGGTGTTGACTGCCATGAACAAAAAAGAGGGGGGCTTTGACGAGACAGACGTTGAAATATTGAACATGGTGGCAGGAACCGTTGCCCTTTCCATTGAAAACGCCCGGTTTTCCGACGAACTGAAGCAGGCTTATAAAGAGGTATCGAGTTTGAACCGGGCAAAAGACAAGGTTATCCACCACCTGTCCCATGAATTGAAGACACCTACTGCTGTCCTCTCGGGATCTTTAAAGACACTCTCGAAAAAATTGACAAACCTGCCTGAGGAAACCTGGAAGGCCACAATGGAAAGGATCAAAAGGAATCTGGATCGTATTATGGAAATCCAAATGGAGACAGAAGACATAATAAAGGAAAGACAATACAAGGCCCATGACCTCCTCGTAATGATGCTCGATGAGTGCACCGATGAACTGGAGACCCTAATTGCCGAGGAGGTTGGCGAAGGACCTTTAGTTGACCGTATCAGAAAACGCATTGAAGATATATTCGGCGCTAAAGAGATGGTTTTGGAGAAAATTATCCTTGACGAGTTTGCCGGAGAAAGACTTGAGAGACTTAAACCCTTGTTTTCCCGCCGCCAGGTGGAAATCATAAGCTCCTTTGAGCCCACACCGCTCATCTATATGCCTCAAGACCCATTGCAAAAGATAATCGACGGCCTGGTAAAGAATGCCATAGAAAATACGCCTGACGAGGGAAAGATTGAGGTAGTCGTACAAAAGAAAGCTAACGGCACCGAAATGGTGGTGCGCGACTTCGGCGTCGGAATTACGGAAGAGAATCAGATGCGGATATTTGAGGGATTTTTTGCAACCCAGGAAACAATGGATTATTCATCTAAAAGGCCCTTTGATTTCAATGCCGGAGGCAAAGGGGCAGACCTGTTACGCATGAAGATCTTCTCTGAACGCTATCATTTCAGCATAGATATGACCTCCTCGAGGTGTCGATATATTCCGGAAGAGGGTGACGTATGTCCCGGCATAATCAGCGAATGCTCCTTTTGCGTGAAGAAAGAAGACTGCCATATTTCAGGTGGGACTATATTCAGGCTTCAATTTCCGGGAGTGCCGGAAGATGCAAACGGGTAACGTGATACTGCTTGGCAAACATCCTGGCCGAGAGGACCAGGCTTTGGTTATCCCCACAGGGGATTATTGACTTATTGAAATTCCAAATATCAAATCCCAAATATCAAACAAATCACAATGACCAAAATTCGAAATAACAAACAGGAAAAAGATAAACGTCGAACATCTAACGTCGATGGAGTACCATAGTTCGACGTTGGAAGCTCGATGTTGGACGTTCGTTTTTTAATCCGGTTTTGGTCATTGAATATTGGAATTTGAGATTTATTTGTAATTTGGTGATTGGAATTTGTATTTTTATACACAAAACTCCATGCTAGCGATACTTATCTCTGACCTGATCCAGAGGACCAGATTTTCAATGTACGAATAAAACTAAAGCCCGCACAATTTGTATGCGCAGGACTTTGCAGACTCAATGTCGGCCAATCTTGTAATCATGATTTTCTGGGCCTGTGGAGATCCGGCACCATGAATGGATTCGGTTAGATAGGAAACCGCGCCCGTCCCTAATGTGATATTCTCAATAAGGCGCAATATGCGTACACGTTTTTCACTGTCTACGCCTGATTTTCCCACGAGATACTTCTTCACATAAGGCCCTATCACGGGGTTATCCTGGTCATCAAGAGAAGGCATGGTGACCAGAAGACCACCAGCTATGTCCTGGGCCAAACGGGATATGTCAAAAGGAAAACGGGTAATATTGAGTTTACATACGTTGGCCAGGAGGGGATCCACTGCATAAGCGCCGCTTGGTGTGCAATAGCCTTTGCCGGTACTGGCCAGTGCTCCTGCATGCAGCGTCTCATTAAGATGGATCATCTCCGCTATTTTATCCTTGATATGGGAGGTTTTCTCCGTGCCGTGGGCCTCAGCGATGGCCGCCGTTGCCCCGATGAGTACATCACCGACCCCCACCTTACATCCCCCATAACTGGCCCTGTGGTGTACCGCAAAAAGTTCTACCAGGCGACCGGCAAAAGGATATTCCCCTTTCATGAATATCCTTTCTTCAGGGACAAAAACATCGTCAAAAACCACCATGGATTCACAGCCACCATAATACAAATTGCCGGTATCCGATCGATTCTCTTCAAGGCGTCTCATATCCGAGGGCTGGCGTCCGTAGATAAAAGTGATACCTTCAGTGTTTGCAGGCACGGCAAAGGCCACCGCATAATCCTTATCTTCTTCCTTAAGGGCCCTGGTCGGCATCACTATCACTTCGTGCGAATTAACGCCACCGGTGATATGCATTTTCGCCCCTCGTACCACTATACCCCCCTTTTTCTCTTCCACAATATGCAAGTACTGGTCAGTATCCTCCTGTTTTGACGGTGAAAGGCTGCGGTCGCCTTTTGAATCTGTCATGCAGGCGGCGGGTAGTAGATCATTTGACTGGATATATTTCATGAAATCCGCAAAACGTCCATGATACCGGGTTCCGAACTCCTGATCCAGGTCATAGGTAATGGCATATACGCTATTCATACAGTCCAGGCCCGCACAGCGCTGAAAACAGCAGGCCGTCTTTCTGCCCATTTCTCTCAGCATAAGAATTTTGTTTACAAGATCCTCAATATTGTGCTGAATATGCGTAAAACGGTTGATCGTTTCATCTGTGAGATGAGACTGCGCAGTGAATAATGCTTTCATGTCCTCCTGTTCAGCCTGTTGATAAGTCTCGGCCATTGCCATGGCCGGTGGTTTTGATATGGGATGATCCGGTACGCTCTCTACCTTTTCTCCCCGAATGAACACCCTATGACCAAGCCCCCTCAAACTCGACAGATACTGTTCCTTTGTCATTAACGCCATGGCTCCCTCCCTTTCGTCATATCTAAAAAACTAAATTCCCTTCCACATATCCCGGAAAAGTTGCCTGAGGTTTTCTCCCTTGCACTCGCAAGGGGTCGTGAACATATTTGGATCCTTACTGCCGAGATGGACCAGTGTATCCATGCCTTCGTTCATCTGTTTTTCTGTGATGCCTGCGTCCTTCAGGCTTAAGGGTTCACCGATTTCTCTTTCCAGGTCCCTGATTTTTTCAATAAATCTCTGTATCCTATCCTGATCCGACCCGGCATCAATTCCCACAAATTTGGCTGCAATCACAAGCCGTTCTACCGGGTCGGGTGCCTTGGGAGAAGGCGGATTTGAAGAGATATACTCAAGTGAATACGGCAGCGCAATTCCCACTGCCCGGCCATGGGGAATATGAAAAAGGGCTCCTGCCGAATGCGCTAAGGCATGTGAAAGCCCTGTGTTACTGTTACCGAATCCTAATCCGGCTATGGTGGCCGCATTCTGCATTTTTTCCCTGGCCATCAGATCGCTGCCGTCCCGGCACGCCCTGGGAAGCCACTCAAAGGCCATTTTCATGGCCTGCAGGCAAAGTCCGTCGCTGAAGTCGGTCTGCTGTTTGGATGTATAGCCGTCCACCGCATGACCCAGAACATCTATGCCGGTGCTTGCAGTCAATTCCTTAGGCATCCCTATT
>JAFDAP010000485.1 GCA_019313765.1 Deltaproteobacteria bacterium
GCATAATAATTGAAATTCAAATTACATGCCAACTACTTGTGATTTGCATCTTGAACGAGAAAAAATCGGTTGACCCGGTTCGAAAAACTTCAAAAAACGGTGAAACTTCAGATACAAATTACAAGCACCAAATTACAAATAAATCTCAAACTACAATATCCAATGATCAAAACCTTCCAGGACAAGACATTGTTTGGATTTTCGAATTTTGGTCATTGGAATTTGTTTGATATTTGGGATTTGATATTTGGAATTTCAATAAGTCAATAAAACTCGAACAAAGCAAATCCCCTCTGGGGATAACCAAAGCCTGGTCCTCTGGGCCAGGATTTTTATTATCCCATGTTGGTATAATATCATATCAGAAATCATCCTGATAATCGAGGGCCGAGGTAAAAAACATGCTTGATACAAAAAGTTCCTGAAAGCGGCTTGCGGCAGCAAGCTCTTGATATTCAATCTTTCCGGCAATTCGTCCTGCCTCTTTTCTTTTGTTTTTGTCCAGCAGGGTCAGGCACGAGCCATGCCCTGCCGCATTGCCGACACCAATAACCTTGGCCGTCTCGCAGGCGGGAAAGAGATCAATGGTGCATGCATCAAGGGGGTCTGCGTAGTTACCGCACGCCCCTGCCAACAGGATTCGCCGGATCTGTTCCCCCTCAAACTGTTCCATTAACAGGGTCGCACCCGCATACACTGCCGACTTGGCCATCTGCAATTCGGCAACGTCTTTCTGTGTTATCACAATATCTTGTTTTGTTGCGGTTTCAGATGCCCGGACCAGAACAAATTCCGTGCCGGCTTCCCCGTCACGGAGGCGAGGGGATTGAATTTCTTCGCTAAAATTTCCTTTTTCCAGAATAATTCCCGTCCTGATCATCTCAGCAATAGCCGAGATGATGCCGGACCCGCACAGGCCTAAGGGGGGGGCATTATGAATAGTTTCCCATTTTACATCCAGCGTGACCGGGTCGATTTTAAGCCGCTCAATGGCGCCGGCCGAGGCCCGCATGCCCCATCGGATGTGCCCGCCTTCAAAGGCCGGGCCTGCGGCTGTTGAACAGCAGAGCATCCGGTTTCTGTTACCAAGGACAATTTCGCCGTTGGTGCCCAGGTCAATGAGCAGGGTGGGGATCTTGCTCTTGTGAAGGCCGGTGGCCAGAATGCACGCAATTGTATCACTTCCCACAAATCCTGCCTTGAGCGGCAACAGATGAACATAGGCCGAGGCCCCGATCTTGATACCCAGGTCCCTGGCCTTATAGTCCTGACTCTCTTGAAGGACGGGCGGGTAGGGCGCCATGGGCAGATATTGGGGATCGAGACCCACAAACAGGTGGTGCATTGCCGTGTTCCCTACAACAGTTGCTTCCATAATCTGGCCCGGATCGATTCCGGCCTCTAAAGATGCCCCGGCGATCAAGGCATTTAGGCAGTCAACAATGCTTGCCCGTAGTTTTTCAAGGCCACCGGACTCATCGTGACAAAAAGATATCCGGGTAATGACATCATCGCCCATGGCAATTTGAGGATTCATGGCAGATTTCACTGAAAGCTTGTAGCCTGTCAGCAGGTCCATAAGATAGCCCACCACGGTCGTTGTGCCGATATCAAAGGCCATGCCGAAAATCCCATCCTGTCTTCCGGCATAAAGATCAATTATCTCCCTCTTGTCCCGGATAGTTGCGGTAATCCCTTTCCGGCCTGAGCGCAGCGTGTGAGCGAGTTTTTGCAACACAAAGGGATCAAGCCCGGGCCGGTGGATCCCGTATGCGCTTGAAAGGGCAAGGAGAAGCCTTTCCCTGTCAGCTATTACGGAATCGAGGACCGGAGGCGGGACTTCCACATAATAATGGCTTACATTGGATTGCAATTGCACCGGATACTGGTGTTCCGTATCCGACGTCAGTATGACCTGGCGTTTGAGCCGGCTTTCTTCAGGAATGCGGACAACTGCCTCGTCTGTTAATATGGTATCGCAGGCTAAGCGATACCCTTTGTCTACAAGCCCGCCGAATACCTCGCGCTCCATGTCCGAGGGCGGGGAAAGGGGGCCGTCACTCTTCTCCACGATGACCTTGCACTTGCCGCAGATCTTTTTGCCCCCGCATGTTGATTGCAGGGGAAGACCGGCTTCCTGGGCCAATTGCAATATGTTTTTGACGCCATCCGGTTGCGCCGTCTTTTCAAAAGGCATGAAAAGGATTTCTGTCATTATTTCAAATCCCTGGTTGACTGTTTAGAAAAAAAGTAACCGTTCACTGAACTTTTCACGTACCAAAAATCAACAAAATTCCAAATTCCAAGCACCAAATTACAAACAAATCTCAATATCCAATGACCAAAACCGGATTAAAAAACGAACGTCCAACATCGAACATCGAACTTCCAACGTTGAATTATGGTACGCCTTCGGCGTTTCAATTTTATAAAAAACGGAGCGAAGCGA
>JAFDAP010000486.1 GCA_019313765.1 Deltaproteobacteria bacterium
GTCGTCACCCCGGCCCGTCCCCCGCAATGCTATGGAGGGTGGACGAAAGCCGGGGTCCAGGTCAGTGATAAGTTTCTGAAAACACTGGATTCCGGCTTGGCCGTCATCCCGGACCCCGATCCGGGACGGAATGACAAAAAATGATGTTTTTTGACTTTTTACGAGTGCATCAAGTTTCTGTTCTGGAAAATAGATTATGGTCGTATCGGTAGAATTCTACGGGGCTCAGCGCGCGCTGACACAAACCCACGAAGTTAAAGTGCCACTTCTGGAAAATGGTCGGGTCAGGGACGTGGCTGAATACATCGGTCATCGGTATCCGGACCTGACATTTAGTGAAGAGAACTTTGTGGTCATCGTAAATAATAAGGTGTCTACTCTGAATCACATCTTGAATTACAACGACAAGATAACCTTTTTGCCGCATATTGGGGGAGGATAAACTTTTCGTTCCAATCAGCCCCTGTTTGGAGTTTTGTAGCGAGGAATGCGCACCAGGAAGGTAGTCGTATCCTTTCCTGCCTTTATCTCCACCTTTCCCTTGAGCAACCGGATTATCCTTTGAGTGATGTAAAGGCCGCGTCCGCGGGCGTCGCCCTCCAGGATCCTGACCCGTTCTTCTTCGGGCATATGTCCCGTATTAATGATCTCTGCACAGGCCCATTTACCGTCCGCATAGGTACGGATTTCGAGGACCCCGCCTTTCAGCGGAATCGCCTTTGTGGCATTGTTTAACAGATTGTCGAAAACACGTTCCACGTTAATGCGATAACTCAGCACATTGAGGTCAGGATCGAATGGCCCTTCCTTCAAAGTTACGTTCTGCTTGAGCTGTTCCCTGATGGCTTCTTTGTTGATCTCGAAACGTCTTTGGAGGACATCCGACAGGTTTACCACCTCCTCCTTGCCGACCTGGTATAGGCTCATGGCTAACTCCTGGAGCCTGCTTGTCTCTTCTAAAAGGATATCCGCATACTTCAGAATTTGTTCTCTTGTCTCCTCATGGTTTTCCTTTTCAAGCAATTTCTTGAGCCTTCGGGCAAAGCCAGCCGTTGCAATGGCCGGGTTTTTAAAATCGTGAAGCGCATCATCCAGCCTTTCCATCTTCTGGGCCTTCATTAATTCCCTCCCCAAGAAGAGGAAGAGCTCAATCTCATCGTCCCTGTACCGCTGTCTTTGGTCCAAGGCGTCAAAGGTCATGAAATGGGTAAGCTCTCCATCAACGCTAAGCGGGACATAGAGAATGGAGTTGATGTTATATGATGCGGCAAATCGCTTGAAGCCTTTTGATATCAAGTCGCTTCTCTGCGGGTCCACTATAAGGATATATGACGGGGTGACCATTTCATAGGCTGAATCCCCGGAATATTCCCTCAGATCCGTAAGCAATTCATAGACCGGTTCCGTGCTCACAGAAAAGCTTTTCCCAATGCTGTGATACCCGCCCCGCTTCGGATAACCCGCCTCCAAAATCACGTTGTTATAATCCGCTGTAATTGAAAAGAGGGCGCAGCTTTGAAGATTAACCATATCGGCAAGTTCCGGGATCACTTCATTAAAAACCTCTTCCATTTTGATCCCGCCACGGGTCCCTAATGTCTGGAAAATATGCTGAACGATTGCCTCTCTTTTTTCATTGAGCCTGTTCATGTGAAGGACTCTCTTGCGGGCTATAACGAAGCTCAATCTCTTAGCCATTACGTTCGCTACTTGAATCTCTATGGGTGTGAAAATTCGATTTTTCTCTGTATAGTAAATCTGGATAACACCGACCATGTCCCGCTCACTGGGAAAAAAACGGGTAATTTCCAAGGGAATGGCCATCAACGAATGAACGCCCTTTTTCCGGATGACATCCTTGTTTTGATAAAGTTCCTCATCAAGGATATTGGGAACCAGGCAGGTTCTCAGGCTTTTTACTACTTCTCCGGCAATGCTCCCCTCTAAGGGAATAAACGTCTGGCGTTGCTCCTCTTCGGAAGGATAGGATCCAAAGGAAAGCATCTGTTCACTCTGCGGGTCATAGATTCTGACCGATGCGTGGTGGGCACCCAAAAATTCCACCATGTATCTAGTGGCGCCCTCTAAGATATTGCGGTCGGTTAATTCGGGATTGATATCGACAATCGTATCCACTTGCCTCATAACCTGTTCAAGGAATCCAAAGAGGACATGATCATTGAACCATTCGATGATAAGGGCCCACAAATCATCATCAACAGGTACGTCTTTTGTCCAGGGTTCCCGTTGGATCTCCCGAATCAAATTTTCCACATCTATCAGCATGAGGAACTCGCAAAATTGGTTAAAATGTAGATAATACTTATATAATTAGCAGATAGGGCGGTTAAAGTCAAGGAAGGCAAGAAGCCGCTGGAATTCCGATATAAGGATTAAACGAGAAACAGTGTTGCCGAAAGAAAACCCGGCAGCCCGGATCAAGA
>JAFDAP010000487.1 GCA_019313765.1 Deltaproteobacteria bacterium
CAAACGGGACCTTTCACTGAAGGTATCAACGGGTAGTGCGGCTAAATCCAGGTAGGCGAGTAATTCGTTTAAAACGGTTTTCGTCCCCATAAGCACCCCGGCCGCCTTTGCTTCGGACCAGGGGATCCCCATCAGCCAGGTGACTGGCGCCATCAGGTATCCGAGCAACCTTTGAAATGTGATTGGTTGACCGCCTAAATCAGGCAGGTAGGCCAAAAGAACGTTCAACAGGTGGACCAGCGCAACAAGGACCACTAACATGGCGATAATATTCATCAGCAGTTTGACCCCGTCTAAGGTGCCGCGTGTAATGGCGTCCATTGAACTGTCGGCCCCCCTCGGCACCTCCACGTCTCCCCCGGTGGGCTCACCTGTTTCGGGGATCATCAGCTTGGATATGGTCACGGCCGCCGGGGCGCTGATAATGGATGCGGTCAGGAGGTGTCCCATGATTCCGGGAATTACCTTGCCCAGGACCGCGGCATAAAGCACCATAACTGTCCCCGCAATGGTGGCCATGCCCGAGGTCATGATTGTGAACAGCTCGCTCCTTGAAATTCCTGAAAGATAGGGCCTCACAAAAAGGGGCGACTCTACCATTCCCACAAAGATATTGGCCGCAGTACCCAGGCCTTCCACCCCGCCGATGCCCATTATCCTTCTTAAAACCCATGAAAAGGCACGGACAATGGCAGGCATTATTCTCCAATAGAAAAAAAGCGAGGAAAGGGCGCTGATGACTAAGACCAGAGGCAGGCCGCGAAAGGCAAGGATATAGCTGGAACCGGGTATTTTTTCGTCAAACGGGAGCCCTGCCCCGCCAAGGTATCCGAATACAAATCCGGTTCCGGCCTTTGAGGATTCTTCCAGAGCCTGCACGGCCCTGTTTAGCCAGAGAAAAATATCCTGGCTTCCGGGAAATTTCAGCAGTAACAGGGCCAGACCGGCCTGCAGGCCAAGTCCTGTAAGCACGATC
This sequence comes from Deltaproteobacteria bacterium, assembly GCA_019313765.1. GTDB lineage: Bacteria > Desulfobacterota > DSM-4660 > Desulfatiglandales > Desulfatiglandaceae > JAIOSR01. Next base: position 977 of record JAFDAP010000487.1, read on the forward strand.
CTGATGCTTACCTGTTTTCGCTTTTCGGAAAAAAGCCAGGCCAGGAATGCAAAGGCAAAAAACCCGAATAAACTTTGAAGTGTGTCCAATTTTTACCTATAGCGTTTAAGAAAATGATTTTGTAGGGGCGCTGCTTGCTGCGTCCCATTAAGGGCAGGCCAAGGCCTGCCCCTACTCAAAACATTTTCTTGAAAACTATATATTTAAGGCAAGCCGCAAAAGGCCCGCCAGAAAAACGGCGGCAAGCAGACGGCGGGCAAGCGCAAAATACGCAAAATAAAAAATGGTTCTCAGACGAAAAATCGGGCATCCTCACCTGCCCTACCCTACAACTTCCGGAACAACCATCCAGGCGATCATCCAGACCTTTTCTTCATCACTATATTTGAGACACACCACCCCGCCCTGCTGAAAACTGACGACGTGATTGGAATCGATCCCGGTAACCAAAAGGGAGGCAAGCTTGGCTAAATGAGGCAGATGGCCCACGATCGCGAGGTCCTTTTGACTTTGTTTGATTTCTTCTGCAATTGCCTTTACATCATCTAAAGGAGCAAGCCCAGTTTTTTGAACAGGTTTCTTGCCCGGATCCAGTCTGGCAAGAATAATTTCAGCAGTCTCCCTGGCCCTTGTTTTTCCACTGTGGAATATATCTTCCACACTTATTCCTGCCCTCAAGAGAAAAGAGCCCACCTTATCCACGTCTTCTTTTCCCTGATTCGACAGGGGCCTGTCCGGGTTTTCCTCTTTGGGAATCGGCTTCCCGTGCTGTACCAGGTAAATATTCATGGCTTATCCCTCCCATTACCAATTGACGATTTTGGGAAATTATCGATTTGGGACAGATGATACCAGAACCGCGTTTTTGGGGTCAATGAAATTGCTCCGATTATCAATCTTCCTGACGTCCCCTACCGTTGAATTTTCTAATGCTATTGTAGGGTCGGCCACCCTCCGAGGCGTAGGCCTCTCCGAGCTGTAGGCTCTACGAGCCGGAAGCCTATGGGCCGGAGGCCGTGCCGACCTTTTTCGGCGGGCACAGTGGCCCGCCCTACTCATGGTTTTTTATTTGACAAAGACAAAGCGCACACCTATATTTTTTTTTGCTCAATTGCACACAGGGAGAACAACGTGCCATGAGACACCTATTTTCCTCTTATCGAATCAAGAATTGTGAACTCAAAAACAGGATCGTGATGCCGGGTCTGGCATCTTTTCTAATTGAAGATGACGGATTCATAACGGATGCCACAATTGAGCATTACAGGCTCAGGGCCGGCGGCGGTCCGGCCATGGTCATTGTGGAGGCATGCGCCGTATCACCGGAGGGCATTGTCTCGCCCCACCAGGCCAGGATATATGATGATAGATTCGTAGAAGGCCTGTCAAAGATCGCCAGTGTTATGAAATCAGAGGGTGCCGTCCCCGCCATTCAGATCCATCACGGCGGCAGGCAGACCTCTACCA
>JAFDAP010000488.1 GCA_019313765.1 Deltaproteobacteria bacterium
CTTTTGTTTTTCATATTATATCAAACCTCTCCTGCATGATCATAAAATAACAAGTTGCGGGTTTCAGGTTTTTAATTGTCAATTGTCAATAGTAAATCTTGCGTTTGCGGTCTGTAAAAACACGATGTCCAATAAAAATTATCGGTATAAATTGAGATCCCGATGCCTTAATATTTAATGTGGCCGACTACGGTATAGTCGAAAATCTGGGAACCCTTACACAAAATTGTTCTCCTTGTGTTTTTCCGAAATAGCCGTAGCAAGGTCATCCAACGCCTTAAAAACTTTTTCTGTAGGTACCCCTTTACAGAGGACGGGATCTATAACTTCCACCTTGAGATTGGGGATCATCCCCGCCAATACTTCTACTGTTTTTCCTCCCCATCCATAGGAACCAATAATTGAAAGAAATTTTGTTTGGGGACGGAGTGCATTGGTAAGGAATGCAGCATAAGCCGCGTAAGGATGAGGGCCTGCCAAGATTGTGGGAGTTCCGATGACGATTGTGGCCGCGTCAACCAGGGCCATGGCGAGTTTTCCTATATCGACTACGGTCAGGTTGAACTGCTCTACCCTGACACCTCTCTCCACAAGGGCTGAAACAAGATAATCCACCATCTGCTTTGTGCTTTTGTGCATGGTTACGTAAGGCAAAACTACCGTGTTTCGAGGGGGTCCCAGTGTCCAATCACGGTAGGCATCAATAATAAATGCCGGGCGTGGAAATATTTGTCCATGACTGGGGGCGATCATTTCTATATCGTAAGACGCGAGTTTCTCCAGGTTCTTTTTTATGATGGCCCTGAAGGGCATCATGATCTCGGCAAAGTAGCGTTTAGCCGCCTCATAGACGCGACCTTCATCAGTAACGTAGAGATCGGTCGTTGCAATATGTGAACCGAAAAAATCACAACTGAAAAGGATTTTATCCTCTTCGAGATAGGTCACCATAGTCTCGGGCCAGTGAACCCAGGGAGCATAGATAAACTTCAGGGTCTTATCGCCGAGAGACAGGGTCTCACCATCCTTGACGGTTATGAAGGATTCCTCGGGTATTTGCAAAAGATCGATAAGGATTCCCTTTGCTTTAGGGGTTGATATGAGCTTTGCGTCAGGGTATTTTTCAAGAACCTGCGGGATTGTTCCGGAGTGGTCCTGTTCCGCATGCTGCGAGACCACGTAATCGATCTTAGAGACGCCCTCAAGCTGTGATAGAAGCTCATGGGCCATGGGCGGATCAACTGAGTCCAACAAAACAGTCTTCTCACTACCTTCAATGAGATAGGCGTTATAGCTCGTTCCGTCCGGAAGGGGGATAAGAGAGTCAAATAGACGACTGTCCCAATCCACTGAACCCATCCAGTAAATATTCTCTTTTATTTTTCTTGCTTTCATGATGGTGCCTCCTTTTCATAATAAAGTTGATCTTGATTTTGTCTGGTATTTAAGTTTGATGGTTTCGTAAAAAGTCTCCAAGGCCGTCACTCCCGCGAAAGCGGGAGTCCAGGTAAAAAGAACCTTCTTGCCCCGTAGTTGGCTGGAAAGCAGAGAGTCGTGAGGGACAGCAGCTTGGATACACATATGGAATATCTGGGTATTGGGAATTGTTCCGAGACCTTTGAAAAACGCTCAATTTCGTTCAAGATCAAGGCGCACAAGGATTTTAACCACAGGAATATATTGAATATTTCCAGGATAAAAATCCGAATGCAACGCAGAGATTGGGCAGATAAGCGCAGACTTCGAAAGGGGGCGTTTTTCAAAAGTCTCGGCCCTATAATTCCCCAAAGACTCCATCCAACACCCCAATAATGAAATCCACATCCTCACGGGTGATACACATGGGCGGCTTAATACGCAGCACGTTGCCGTAGAACCCGCCCTTCCCTATCAGTAAACCCATCTCCTTAGACCTTTCCAACACCCGTGCGCATTCATCTTTAGCAGGTTCCTTGGTCTTTCGATCCTTGACAAGTTCAATCCCTGTCATCAACCCCCTGCCCCGCACATCCCCAATCAGGTCATGTCTTGACATGAGCCTTTCCAGCCCTTCCATGAGATACCCGCCCGTTTTCAGGCAATTCTGTTGAAGATTTTCGCGATCTATAACCTCTAAGACGGCCTTCCCCATGGCACAGGATACGGGATTTCCCCCAAAGGTATTGAAGTGTATGCGATCCGCAAGAGTGTGCGCAATATCCGGTGTAGTCATCACTGCAGCCAAGGGGGCGCCATTTCCGATACCTTTAGCTAAGGTGACAATATCGGGAATTACACCCTGGGTCTCAAATCCCCAGTAATGTGTCCCCATTCGACCAAAACCGGTTTGGACCTCATCTGCTATGCATAGACCGCCGCCCTGGCGCACATGATCATAAGCGGCCGGCAGAAATCCGTCAGGGTAAATGACGGTCCCTCCAACCCCCTGTATGGATTCAGCA
>JAFDAP010000489.1 GCA_019313765.1 Deltaproteobacteria bacterium
AAACGCTTTGATCTTTAGATTCTGCTTAATCCATCGGAAAAAGATCTCTATTTGCCAGCGCTCTTTGTAAATATCAGCAATCGTCTTGGCTGAAAGTTTGAAGTTGTTGGTAATGAACACATAGTGCTTCTTTGACTCTGGATCCCGATAGCCAACTCTTCTTAAAGGATACGGGCACTGTCTGCCCTTGATGCCGTTCAATACAATGGTTTGATCTGAACACATGCCTTGTTTTTTGTTCACGGCTCTACGTTCAACAACCCGGTAAACGGCATTGGTTTTCTGACGTGTTACGAAAAAGACGCCATTTTCTTGGAGTTTGGCGAACCATTTGTAGTCGGTATATGCGCGATCTTCAGCAACAATGGAGCCTTTATCCAAATTGATAGACTCTGCCACTTTTGTTTCATGGGTTTTACCGTCAGTAATGGCAACAAAAGCTGGCAGATAACCTGAATGATCCAAAAGGGTATGGATTTTAACCGCTGATTTGGTGCGGCGAAAAGACGCCCAGGGAAAAGCACCAAGGCTCAGATCAATTACCGATGCATCCAAGCTGTATAGTTTGTTTTTGAATTTGAACTTATGCTTTGGAGATATCATACGACAATGTTGGTAAACCTTTTCCAACAGTGCTTCATAGAAAGAGGCAGGTCGCTTGTTATTGGCGTCGGCAAAGGTGGATCGTGGCACGGTCCCTGCGCCCATGTGGTATAGGTTTTTAGCCCTTGAGTTCATAGACTGAATACCATCTCGAAGGCTTGCTCTGCCGGTCAGTTGCATAAACATCAGATGGACGAACTGGTTCCATCGAGAAAAATGTCGAGATTTGCGCCCTGTGCTGTGGCGGGTTTCAAGAGCTTCAAATTGATGTCTCGGAATAAACTTAAGCATAGAATGAAATAGTGTGTTACAATGGGCCATGGCTTGAATCTCCTTTTTATAATAATGTGTTATGAGCAAACCCATTATAACAAAATGTGAGGTTCAAGCCTATCTTTGTTACTTCTCTAACCGGACACTATTGAAGGTTTACCAAAACGTAGCCCCCCCAACGATAGTATCGTTGGGCCGACGCCCCTGAAACGGGGCGTTTCTTTTTGATGAGAAAATCACAACATTTGTTACATCTTAGCTCACGGTTTTGACAGACAAGGTCAAACGAGATAACTTCTCAATAAGTACGGGTAGCATTAGAAAAAATCCCCCTCAATCCCCCTTTTTCAACCCGCCAAAATCAACGGCGGGTAAACGGGGGAAGCTAAAGGAATGGCCGAACTTATTGAGAGTTCCCACTCGAATGGGAAAAATGCTGTTTTTTAATCTAATTATCTGAAGGTCCTTTTGATTCTTCCAGTTGTTTTAGATCCTTAGAAGCTTCCTCCAGTTGTTTGATGGATTCCGCTTCGCCGACAGACTCTTTGTATGCACGCCGACGAATTTCAAACTGCTCGTATTCCGTTTTTGCGTGCTCTTCGGCAGACTGCTTGCTCACTTTGCCCGCATTCGGAAGCACCTTGCGCTCATTGAAGTGCAAAAACTCATCAAGTTTTTGCTCCCAGTCCTTCATAAAAACCTGCTTGCGGTGCTTGGCCTGATCTTCGGCAAAATCCAGCCACATCACCACAATCCGGTTCAGTTCGTCTATTTCCTCTTCTTTGAGGTAGTTCTTAGCTGTGGTGACATCGGTTTTGCGTACTTCTCCCTCCTTCCAACTGGTGAGGCCCATATTGGGAAGAAGATGATTGGCGCGTGATTGAATAAGTTCGGCGGCGGTCATGCCCGTAGCGGAAAAATGAAGCTTGTTCTGAATAATGCTAAAGAACTTGGTGGTCTCGTTCCAAGAGGGATCATAATCACCCGCCATGGCGAATATTTCTTTAACCCGCAAATACATCCGTCGCTCGCTGGCGCGGATATCGCGGATGCGGGCCAACATTTCATCGAAATAGTCCGGAACAGCAGAATCTTTAACCGGTGGATTCTTCAGGCGTTCGTCATCCATGACAAAGCCCTTGATGATGTATTCCTTCAGCTGATGGGTGGCCCATATTCGAAAACGGGTGGCTATCAGACTCTTAACCCGGTAGCCCACCGAAATAATCATGTCCAGATTGTAATAATCCAGTTCACGCCGGACAGCCCTGTTTCCCTCCTGACGAACTGTTAAGAATTTCTTAATAGTTGCCTCCGGAGTTAATTCTCCTTCCACATAGATATTCCGAATGTGCATGCTGATATTGGGGACTGTCGTCTGGAGCAGCTCCGCAAGCATCTGCTGGGTGAGCCAGACCGTTTCGTTTTGAAGGCGAACTTCAAGCTTCACCTGCCCGTCTTCGGTCTGGTAGAGGATAATTTCCGATTTATTATGTGAATCATCCGGCAAATTATTCATTGTTTTCAATCCAAATCAACTTGCATAATTACAGCGAGTGTTGTT
>JAFDAP010000490.1 GCA_019313765.1 Deltaproteobacteria bacterium
GAAGGACGAGGTTTTCAAGGTCAAGGGACAAAGGGACAGAATCTGGTCTATGAACTCCCGATGACCCTGGAAGAATTGTGCAAGCCCACAAATAAGACGATCGCCTATCAGATTGACGGACGACAGGAGAAGGTCTCTGTAAAGGTACCAGCCGGTATCAAGGGGGGACAGAAATTAAGACTGCAGGGGAAAGGTCAACCCGGTCTGTTCGGCGGCCCACCGGGAGATCTCTATGTCCAGATCAAGGAGCTTGCACATCCTGCCTTTAGGCGGGAAAATGCTGACCTCTATGTAAACCGGAAAATCAGGTTTTCTGAAGCCGTATTAGGCACCGAAATCGAGGTACCGACTATCGAGCAAAAGATACTGAAGTTGAAAATCCCTACCGGCACCCAGAATAATGCCAAATTTCGTCTGAAAGGGCATGGCATGCCGCTCAACAACGGTTCAGGCAAAGGAAATGCCTACGTGGAAATCAACATCGAAGTACCAAAAGAACTGACCAAAGAACAGGAATCTCTGATGAAATCGTTAACAAAAGTGGGCTTGTAGAGCCAATTTCAAAACGTCCCCCTTTGATCAATCTCCGCGTCAAGCTCAAATTTTAATCCTCGAAATATCTAATATATTCCTGTGGTTAAAAATTTCACCTTCCTTGACCTTGAACAAAATTGAACATTTTGAAACAGCCTCTATAGAAAGAAAATTAAGACCTGCCATGAAAGCAATATGCGTTTTTTCAGGGGGCCTCGACAGCATGCTGGCCGCTGACGTGATAAGGGCCCAGGGCATTGATGTCCTGGCCCTTTTTTTTGAAACCCCCTTTTTCAAATCCGGGAAGGCCAAAAAATCGGCTCGCGCCATGGGTCTTCCGTTTAGAGTGGTAGACATCACCCGCCGCCACTTAGAAGTGGTCAAGAAACCGAAGCATGGTTATGGCGGCAACATGAATCCCTGTATTGATTGCCATGCGCTTATGTTTCGAATCGCCGGCGAGATGTTAGAAGAGGAGGGGGCAGGTTTTGTTTTTACGGGTGAGGTCCTGGGCCAGAGGCCCATGTCCCAGAACAAGAGATCCCTTGAACTGGTCGCAGTCGAAAGCGGGCTCAATCGACTCCTTCTGAGACCCCTTTCAGCAAAGCTCCTTGCACCAACAATTCCTGAAGAGAAAGGGTGGGTCCAGAGGGATCTGCTCCTCGATGTTCAAGGACGTTCAAGAAAGCCCCAAATGGAAATGGCGCAAAAAAGGAACATAACAGAATATCCCTCGCCAGCAGGGGGATGCCCCCTGACTGAAAGGGGTTTTTCACGCCGATTGAAAGACCTGCTCACCTCCAAAATCGCAGTAGAGACGGGGGAATTAGAACTCCTGAAATTAGGGAGGCACTTTCGTATTGCCCCTCACACGAAAATAGTTGTGGGGAGAAACAAGAGAGAAAATGAGACCATCCGATCCCTATCAGGCGAAAATGATACCATCCTGAGATCGGTTTCCGTACCTGGACCCACAGTGCTGGTTTCGGGGAAGCTTTCCGAAAATACCCTTGATATTGCAGGTGCTATCACTGTAGCATACAGTGATGCAGGAGCGCTTGATGCCAGTGAAGTCAGAATTGAAGAAGGGGCACGCGAAAGCAGGGTGGTGTCTTTTAAAACAAGGGATAAGATAGAATTCAGGCCCTACTTGATTTAAAACCTTACAGCCCATACTCCTTGATTTTGGAGATGAGCATCGGCCGGCTGATTTCTAAAAGTTTGGCAGACTGGGTCCTGTTCCCGTTGGTCGCTTTCAGGGCCTTTTCAATGAGATTTCTTTGCAGTCGTTTGGAGGCCTTCTTGATAGAAAGCGTCTCCAAACTGTCAAAATCCAGGGGAAACCCCTCGTTCCGGGTCAGACTGGATGGAAGTTCTTTCGGCGTTATCAAAGGACCGGTAGAAAGAAGTACAGCCCTCTCCATAACATTTTCCAGTTCTCTCACATTCCCCGGCCAGTGATAGCTCATTAGAATGGACATTGCTTCAGAAGAGGGGGCTTCCACTTTCTTGTTCAGTTTTTTATTAAAAATATCTATGAAATAACCGGCAAGGAGTGACACATCCCCTTTTCTTGTTCTCAACGGGGGAAGGTGAACGGGCAAGACATTAATTCTATAGTAGAGATCTTCGCGGAATCGTCCTTCCTCTACCTCCTTCCTCAAATCCTTTGACGTGGCCACCACAACCCGAACGTCAATTTTTCGTGAACCAACACCTCCCAAGGAAGTGATCTCTTCTTCCTGCAATACGCGCAAAAGTTTTACCTGCAAAGAAAAAGGGAGTTCGCCAATCTCGTCTAAAAATATGGTTCCTTTATCCGCCTCCTCAAAACGGCCCGGCTTGTCTTTGACAGCATCTGTGAACGCCCCTTTTTTATACCCAAAGAGTTCACTTTCAATG
>JAFDAP010000491.1 GCA_019313765.1 Deltaproteobacteria bacterium
TATTGATATAACTGCCTGGCATTATGAACCAGGTTTTTATGGCAATCCACGCATCTTTTCTCATAGCCTGGCCGGGCATAGACTACCGCCCTGTGGGCTAACATGGCCCCCCGTTTGTCAGGAATATACAGAATATTGCGATGGCATTTCTGGCACTGCTCATTTTTAAAAGAGGCATAAGCCGCGAGCCTGTTTTTCTCGTGGTCGTATTCGTCCTGGGTAAAATGAAGAATTATGTCCTTGATGCCGTGCGCGGTCTTGGCGTAGAAAAAGTTGAAGGTATCATGGGGGGCCGGTAAGTGGCAGTCCATACAGTCCGCCACGAAGCCCTGTGGGTTATTCACGTGGGTGGAGGTCTTCCAGGTGTCATAAGCAAACTGGATTTCATGGCACCAGGCGCAGAATTGAGGTGTTGAGGTGCGAACCATGGTAAAATAGGACATACTGAAAATCGGGAAGGCGATGACGATCCCAATGGAAACTAAAATGACGGGTTTTATCAGTTTCTTCCAGGCGGGTTTTGTGCTTTTCAAAACACCTTTTGACTCTTTCATGTCCCCTCCAAAAGCTGAGGTAAGACCATGGTATATTTCAATTATGTTATGAAGCATGAATTCTTTCAAAAATACAATGAGATAGTCAAGAAACGAAAATGTAAAAGATGTAACAATCCATAAAATTGCTTTGCAATTTTATTTACATTTGAATACGGCCCTGACCCCGGAATGATTGCTCTCAGGAATTGCGGGTCTCACGATAAGTGTGAAAGGAAGGTTTAACGACTTACAGTTTCTTAGCCACATGTCTAACTTGACTGGAACTTATATCCTACCCCTGCCACCGTAACAATATATTCCGGATTCTCAACATCGGCTTCTATCTTTTTTCGGAGTCGCTGTACATGGACATCAACTGTACGGCTGTATTGATATAGCTGGGAATCGTGCCATATCTGGTTCTGTATAAATTCCCGGGTAAGGACTTCGTCAGGATAGGAAACAAAAAGTTCTAATAATTCAAATTCTGTCCTTGTCAGTTTAACCCCCTTTCCATTGACGGAGATCTTTCTGGACATAAAATCTATGGAAAGGCCCCTTGTTTTATAATGACTCTTCACCAGATTTCTTTCAACCCGCTTGAAAATGGCCTTGATCCTGGCCGAAAGCTCAAGAAAGTTAAAGGGCTTGACCATATAATCGTCGGCCCCGGATTCCAGCCCTAAAACCCTGTCCGAAATCCCGTCTCGGGCCGTCAGCATGATGATGGGAAAATCGAATTCCCTCCTTATTATCTGGCAGGCCTTTATCCCATCAATATCGGGCAGGTTCAAATCGAGTATGATCAAATCGGGCCTATGTGTCTTCGCCATATCAATGCCGGATCGTCCGTCATAGGCGCACAGGACCTCATAACCATCCAGCTCTAAATTGCCCTTGATGGTCTGTACAATATCCCTGTCGTCATCCACGATCAGGATGGTGGTCCTGATTTTACCAGCCACTTCCGGCATAATTACTTTTCCTTGTCAGGTGATGGCTCTTAGCAGTATATTCATTAAGTCAAAAAATCTCTTCATTGTCAACGGGTTGGCAGCAATTCTAATTTTAGAAGGCCCTGACCAAATCAGTGACTGAATAATACCACGAAGAACACGAAGGTCACGAAAAAACAGGAAAAACCATGAACACTCACTCGAACTCTTGCACGAGGCCAAAATCATGAGAAAATATAATCTTTCGCTCCAATGGAAATTCCTTCTGGGCATCACGCTGATTATCTTCCCGACTATTGGGATCATTTTCATATGGGAAGGCATGCAGCACGAAAAAAGGGCCATGGATCAGATTATTAATCAGGCAAGGGTCCTGTCCAGGCAGATAGTCTTGACCCGGCAGTGGATCTCTGATTGTGGCGGTGTAATGGTAGACGTAAAAAGCGAAGGAGCAAGGAACACCCCTTGTTTTTTGGACGATAGGCTGGAAACATCCAGTGGATGCTATCAGCGATTCACTCCCTCTATGGTCACAAAGAAATTGTCCACTTATTCAGGTCGTCAAGACCTTTATCAATTTCGTCTTGCAAGCCTGAACCCTCTCAATCCGGAAAACAGACCGGACGATTTTGAGAAAAAAGCCTTGATTGGGTTCAGTAATGAAGGGTCAACCGAAGCGTTCAAGTTCGACCACAGGGACGAAAAACAGCATTTTCGATATATGGTGCCGCTTTATCTGGAAAAGGGATGCCTTAAATGCCACCAGGCCCGGGAGGTATCCAAAAGCGGCATCAGGGGAGGCTTAAGCGTGTTCTTTCCCCTAAGTAAGATGAGGACCTCCATTCAAAAGGATCAAATAAAATTGGCTGTTTTGGGAACCTGCCTTATCTCTCTTATGACTTTTACCCTGTTTGTCCTTCTTCGCCGGCTGGTGATAAGACC
>JAFDAP010000492.1 GCA_019313765.1 Deltaproteobacteria bacterium
GATTTACAAGGACTTTATGGAGGATAGGGAAAAATTTCTGAAAGAAAGATAGGGTCCGCGCCGTAAATGGTTATATTTGATAATTATTTCAACCATGTAAAATGAAAAGGAAAAAAACTAACAAGAAGGAGGGTTCAGATGAAAAGGTACGGTGACTTTATCACAACAGAGGAAGACCAGCTATTATTGACCACAATTCGAAAATACGTCGATAAAGAGATTATGCCGATCCGAATGCAGATGGACGAGGACCATGCCGCATTTGAAAAGGCATATGAGGGACTTGTCAAGCTCGGCATCCAGAAGCGCGGCTTTTCCAAAAGATATGGTGGTTTGGAAATACGGTCGGCAGCTACTATCTGTGCCATATCCGAGGAGATTGCCCGGGGTGATAGCGGTCTTTCACTTCACGCCCTGATTATACCCTGGTGTTTGGCCGCGGCCATGGGGGGGCGGAACACGGTAGTCATGGACAAATTTATCCCCATGTTCTGTGATGACACGCCCCGGTGCGGCTGTCTGGCTATTACCGAGCCTGCAGGCGGTTGCAACATCGAGGATGGGGCCGAACATGGCCTCACGATTCGAACCAGGGCCAGATTGGAAGGCGATGAATGGGTCATTAACGGCGAAAAGATGTGGCCAAGCGGGGCCAGCGTGGCCGACCTCTACTGTGTTATCTGCACGACCGACCCGGGTCAGAAAGAAGAAGGGCTTGCCCTTATCTACGTTCCCAGGGATACGCCCGGCCTTTCCTTTGGCAAGCCCGAAGACAAAATGGGAATGAAGGTCACGGATGTAAACGCGGCCATTTACTTTGACAATGTAAGGGTGCCCAAGGAATACAGGGCAGCGGGACCGGGGGTTGACTGGAAGCTCTTCAGGAGTAACGTCAGTTGGGGCAGGCTCACCAGCGCGCCCATGGCAATAGGGAATGCCCAGGCCGTGCTGGAAATTGTGACGGAATACACCGGAACCAGGTCTTACGGAGGAAAACCGGTACGCAACCATTCGCTGCAGGCAGCCATAATTGCCGATATGGCCATTGGCATAGAATCGGCCCGTATGTTTTATCTTTCCGTGGCGGCCATGTTCAACAACCGGAAAAAATTCGGCAATCCGGGCGACGATTACCTTCTGGCCAGGGCCAGTGCAGCCAAAGCGCATGCCTGTGATGTGACGGAGATGGTCTGCAACAGGGCCATGGATCTTATGGGTTCATACGGATATGTTCGTGAATACCACGTGGAGAAATACCTTCGGGACAGCAAGATTATCCAGCTGTGGTTAGGAGGCAACCATCTGGCCCGTTTGGACGTGGCCCAGAGTTATTATCCTTATGCGGGTGAATAGCAAAATAGGGTGTTCTTGCTCTCGCACCAATATACCCTACTTCCGAATCTTGTAGCAGCGGTTTTCATAGTAGGCCTCCCTGAGTGAAATATAGGGATCAAAAGCGGCCTTTTTAAGGGCTTCATACTGCCCGAGAATGAGAGAGGTCTTGTTGATCTGGTCGTAACCCTTTATCGCAACGCTATATTTGAAGGGCTCCACATAGTTCACTGGATTAAGGAACCCGTCCCCTACTATACCGACCGTGTCTCGAATACTGGATGGACCTAAAAGAGGCCAGTGGATATATATGCCCGGCCCCAGGCCATAAAACCCTAATGTCTGGCCAAAATCCTCATCCCGCTTGTCAATATTAAAAGCCGTTTTTGCCGCATCGCCAAACCCGCATACGCCCATGGTTGAATTCACCACAAAGCGTGTTATCTCTGTCCCAAAGCCTTTGATTTTACCCTGCAAAAGACAGTTGACCGCACGAGCAGGCATGAAAATATTGTGGAAAAAGTTGCGCACGCTGACTCTCAAAGGCTCGGGAAAGACTTTCTTATAACCGGTAGCGATCGGTTTGATGACCCAGAAGTAAAGTTTGTCATTGAAATGAAAGAATGCCCTGTTAACCGGCTCAATGGGATCGAAGATTTCCCCTTCAAATTCCCCTGATTCGTCATGTGCCGAAGGCGTAGAAACCGCATTATCGGTTGCCTTCGACTCGGAAAGCCTCAAAGGCATTTCTGTGGCACCATCACGATAAGCGACTACAACCGGCTTCTCGGCCCTTAGAAGCTCCTCAGGAAGGAAATCAATACTGTTTGTGGTGGTCTTATTTCCCCGTTTGTCCTTGTAGCTGTAAAAATACCCCCCGAACCCGTCAGATGTCACATCTACATCAGGGCTCAGGTAAAACTGTCCGAACCTTTTCGTCTGCCCTTCAAAAGAGGTGGCATTAAGATCAGACAAAAACTCAGGGGGTTGGGCAAAAGAGGATACGGCGGGCTGGATTAACCAAAGTACAGAGCAAATAAGTGCCCCACAAGTCTTTCTCACGGTGTTTGACTCCTTTCCGACTAACTGCAA